>JAGVHJ010000008.1 GCA_020056645.1 Desulfobacterales bacterium | reverse complement strand
TTTTGTGCATGATGTTTGGATATCCTTTTTTTTGTACTCTTACTCTAAAAAGGCCTATGCCTTGATGTCGTATTTTTTCAATTTGTTGAAGAGGGTCGATTTGGGAATCCCCAGGCAAGCCGAAGCCTTCCTGAGGTTCCCGCCGGAGAGGCGCAATGCTTCGGCGATGAACTCCCGCTCGATTCCCTCCAGCTCCTGGGTGACCGAACAGGTGTTGTGAACCTGAAGGCGGATGTGCTCCCGTATGGCCGAAGAAGAGGCCTCGGTCTGGCCCGCCGCATCCCCGGCGTCGATGGCCCGGAGCTCCTCCTCGGAGATGACCTCCTTGTCTGTGATAATGAGGATGCGTTTAATGAGGTTTTCCAACTCCCGGACATTCCCTTTCCACTCTTTCCCGGCCAGGTGCTCCATGGCGGAACGGGTGAATTCGATGGTTTTTCCCTCGCATAGCCGGTTCAGAAAGTGCCTGACCAGAAGCGGGATATCTTCACGGCGCTCTCTCAACGGGGGCAGACGGATCGGAAGGGTGTTGATCCGGTAGAAGAGATCTTCACGAAAGGCCCCTTTCCTGATCCGCTCTTCCAGGTTCTGATTGGTGGCCGTGATCAGCCGCACATCGACCCGGAGCGTCACCTCTCCCCCCACCCTTTCAAACTCCTGCTCCTGAAGGATACGCAATAGCTTTCCCTGGAGCCCGATATCCATGTCGCCGATCTCGTCCAGGAAAAGGGTTCCGCCGTCGGCCAGCTCAAACCGGCCCTTCCGGGTTTTGGCGGCGCCTGTGAAGGCGCCTTTTTCATGGCCGAAAAGCTCACTCTCCAGAAGCTCGGAAGGAATCGCCGCGCAGTTGATCTTGATAAACGGCCCCTCCTTTCTGCGGCTCAAGGCATGGAGCGCCTGGGCCACGAGCTCCTTGCCTGTGCCGCTCTCCCCCAGAATCAAAACCGGGATCTCCGTGCCGGCGACCTTGTCGATCAGCGCGAAAACCTCACGCATGATGGCGCTCGTTCCAATAATGTTTTCAAAACGCGAAAGATCGTCCAGCTGTTTATGGAGATAGATGGTCTCGTTCTTCAACTGTTGAAGCAAGCGGGCGTTTTCAATGCATATGGCGGCGTGTTCGGCAAGGGTGCAGAACAGGGAGCGGTTATACGCTTTGGGCGCTCCGTCGAACCGGGCCGCAAAAAGGGCTCCGACGACGCCCTGGCCGATCACCACCGGGGTTCCCGCCACCTCAGTCGCCATACGGCCATTGAGTGTGAGGCACCGCTTCGCCAAGTAGGCGTTCAGGGTATTCGCCTCTGCGGCCCGGATCAGTTCGGGATCGTTGAAGGCCTCGGGAAGCGTATCCCCAGAAATGAGGGTCGATTGCCAGGATGATCCTTCGTGGAGAACCATCCAGCTCACATCGAACTGAAGAAGCTCCCTGGTTTTTAAGGTGATGGTCTTGAGTGACCGGTTCAATTCGCTGTGGGAAGCGATCTTCCGGCCAATGTCCAGAATGGCGTCGATCACCTTCAGGTGGCGCTCCATGAGGGTGTAACCGCGCACAATGGACTCTTTGATGATCTTTGTAAAAGAGACCCCCATCACGGTGAAGAAGACAAAGGCGGCGATCCGGTCGATCAGGAGGGCCGCATCGAGTGGAATATGGAAGTAGTGAATATCGAAGGCGGCCAGGGAGGCGATGATGGCGATGCCCGCGGTGATTGTGAAGACCACGTAACCGGCATGGTAGCGGAGAACGCTTGAAATGCCCACCAGGTAGTAAAGGATAAATACAGGGTCGTTCATGGCCCCGGTCGACATGTTTTTGTAAAACGAGAGCATGATGACGCTCACGGTGATAAAGGCCAGATCAAGAGAGATCGTCAGATAGCCGATGAGGTTCCGATAATAACCGCGTTGAAGCAACCGGTAGATCACATAGGCCATGACGCACATGAGGAACCATTTGCCGACCACCAGGGGAATGAACTCAAGGCGGATATAGCCTGCGAAAAACCGGATGACGTAGAGAACCGGCACATATCCCAAAAGGATGACGAGCCTCAGCCGACTGATCAGCATCTCGCCGTTATGGCGCTCTTTATCCAATAAATCTTCAATGGCCGGTTGTTCGCCTGTGGGCGCCATCTGCTCTAAAACCCTTGAATTTTCAACCCTCTCTTTTTGGAAGGGTCAGGCTATCATGCCGGATTCCTGGGTGTCAATCGGTTTCGAGAAAATCGAGGTAATGATCTATCCGAGAAGATAATTGCAAAATAAAAGAGAGTGGGGGTCGCTTCTCGTTACGAGGCTCTGCCTCGTAACCAGGAACAAAAACCCATTTGTCCAGATTTTTAAAACCTGGCCCCCGGAGGGTAAATTCTAAGGCTTTAAAATATTAATTTAATTACAATTTATGTAAGTTTTAAGCTTATGACTTTGATACCAAAATAACGTTTGATCGTATCCGGTGCCACCCTCTATTTTGCAATTATCTTCTCGGGTGGGTAATGATCGATTAGGAGGAACCCCATGGAGGGGTTCCGGTGCATACGGGCGATTTTCGGGTCCGGCATCGGCATCACCGGTAACAGAAGGCATATGGCTGGGCCGGGTCGAACAATCCCGGACACTCGACCGGCAGGAGTTTCAGATCGGCTGACAGGGAATCGAAGCTGTCCGGGCCGAACGCCTGTTTCATATAGTTAAGGATCTCCACGGCCGCAAGAATGGTCGTGGGAACGCGGCTGTTGAAGGTGGTTTCCCGGCCGTCCAGAAACAGGTAGTGGCCGGAAAAATCGATTCTGTCAGCCGGGCGATATGCGGCCAGACGGATGAGCTCTTGCAGGTCCGCGTATGCGAAGTACTCCAGCCGCTCACGGATAAAGCCGTGCCGGTTAATGAATGGACTCCTTGCGGCCGACCGGCGCAATACCCGGTAAAAAAATCTGCGCCGGAGGTTAAGCCGGAGGATGCC
>JAGVHJ010000009.1 GCA_020056645.1 Desulfobacterales bacterium | reverse complement strand
CGTATCCTCCGGTACTCCAGCATTTTATCGAAGTCCCCCGTCCATTCTGGGCTGGTGAGGATCAGGCCGCGCAGTTGCTTCCGGCCATCTTCGGCCGTCGCCGCTTGCTTGTCCGTCGACGCCGCCGGCTTATCTGCAGGTTGTCTGAGCGCCAGGTACGACACGGCGGCAATCACCAGAACGGCTAACCCCAGGTACAATGCGTAGATATGTTTTTTTTCTTTCATGGCCAGTTTCTACAGCCTCCCGGATTCCTCGCCGCAGCCTGCGGCAAGTTGACGTTTCCATTTAATATCATAAAAACAGGCCACCTGTCTTGTTTGAATAGCATATCACGGAGGTGCATTCATGTACAGTCTCTCTGTGAAACCAATTCCTCTTTTAGCCTCAAAATATTTTCGCAAGAAAGCCTTAATCTTCACAAAATTTCCATAGACAATAAACTTTTTTCCTCTCATAAGATAAACTGTAAAGTCTTCATAAGGAGAGAGCTTTGCATTTCTGCTGAAACTCGGCAAATCGTCATTATTTCTGCGGAAGCAGGAATCCAATCCTTTCAAACGTTTCATTGATTCCCGCTTTCGTGGGAATGACATAAAGATTAGACTTTCAAACCAAGTCTCAAGGAGGTGAGGACGGAAAAGGAAATTCGCTTTTTCAATGGGAAGGGTATGTTTCTTTGTATTTTCTTCAATCGACTGCTTTTATTATCTCGACCTTGGACGTAGGCCCCAAATCTTTCCGGCCGAATTATCGTAACATAAGGTCAAAGGAGGAAAAATGGACATCTTAAAAAGTATTGAAGAGGCGGTCTTAAAGGGACAGTTTAATGAAGTGAAAAGTTTAACCCAACAGGCCCTTGACCAGAAAATTCCACCCAACGATATTCTTAACAAGGGCCTGATCCAAGGTCTCGAAAAAGTTGGAAAACTATTTGAATGCCAGGAAATTTTCGTTCCCGAACTTCTCATGGCCGGTATGGCCATGAAGGAGGCTTTAACGCTCCTCAGGCCGATTTTGGAGAAAAGCGACATCCCTCCTGTCGGAAAATTGGTCATCGGCACCGTCGAAGGGGATGTCCACGATATCGGCAAAAACATCGTTTCCATGATATTTGCGGGATCGGGATTCCAGGTCACAGATCTGGGCATCGATGTATCCGCCCAGAAGTTTGTCGAAACGGTGGAAAAGGAGAAACCCGATGTTCTTGCCCTCTCCTCACTATACACACCGACCCGTCTCGCCATGAACGATGTGATCAGGTTGCTCAAGGAGAAAAACCTGCGCAATCAGGTGAAGGTCATCATCGGAGGCGCTCCCATCGATCAGAATTTTGCGGATAGGATCGAGGCGGACGGATATGCGCCTGATCCTCCTTCCGCTGTCAGGAAGGTGATGGGCTGGCTGGGAAAATAAGAGGCAGCCGATAGAAAACGAAAGGGAGGAGACTATGAAAGAAGATAAGATGTTTCAGGACAGAAGGGCTCGGATCAATGAGCTTCGGGCCAAGAATGAGCGGATGACCTGCCGGGAAAGGGCTCTGATGGGCGTGAAGCATCAGGAACCTGATCGGGTCCCTATAGATAACTGGATGGTCCCGGAGATCCAGAAGAAGACGACGGAGTATTTTGGTTGCGACAGCTATGATGAACTCCTCGGCTTTTTGGGGGTCGATTTCCGAAACAACTACGGCCCGAGCTATGTGGGCCAATCATTTAAAAAGCATCCCGACGGAACGGTCGAAGATCTCTGGGGGGTTAAGCGAAAGACCGTGGTTTACGGGAAAGGCACTGCACATCAGGGAAGCTACTCGGAGGTTGCCGAGTCGCCCCTCGAAAAACTAAAAACGCTTGAAGAAATCAAAAAATACGACCACTGGGCCAGTGCCGACTGGTGGGACTACTCCAAAGTCAAGGCCGATTGCATGGTCTATCATCCCCAGTACTGCGTCATTAATGTAGGAGACCGCCTGGACCGGACCTCACAACTCAAGCCTATGATGTACCTGAGGGGAATGCAACAGATCTTTCTCGATATGGTGATGAATCCGGCAATCGTCGAGTTCATCCGGGATAAAATCATCGAATACTTCGTCGCATACAACCCCCGTGTGTTCAAAGCAGTCGAGGGGGAGATCGACGTCATCATGATGGGTGATGACATCGGCGCCCAGACAGGTCCTTTGCTCAGCCTGGACATGTGGAGGAAATACTTCAAAAAGGGCTTCAAGACCTATATCGATATCGCCCACCAGTATGGCATCCCCATAATGTATCATTCCTGCGGCGACGTCAAGCAGTTCATCCCGGACTTCATCGAATGCGGTCTCGACATCCTCCAGTCCATCCAGCCCAAGGCCACCAACATGGATATTAAAAAATTGAAGCAGGAATTCGGAAAAGACATCGCCTTCCAGGGCGGAATGGATATCCAGCACATTCTTCCCCTCGGCAAGCCGGAGGATGTCAAGGCGATGGCAAAGTATGCCCTGGATTCGGCAAAGAAAGGAGGCGGGTACATCATCTGCACGGCGCACAACATTCAGATCGACACCCCGATCGAGAATGTCGTGGCCCTCTTCGAGGCGTACCACGAGTATGGAAATTACTAAGTCCATAAAATCTTATTGAAGGAGGGGTTATTATGCCAATAGACATATCCACATTGAAACCGGAGGAAAAGGCTCAATGGTTAGACTGGGAAAAGGGCTTTAACCGTTGGCGCAATCAGGTCTTCATCGTTCTATGGATCACCTACGGAGCGTTCTATCTCTGCAGGGTCAATTTCTCAATCGCCATCCCGGGGATCATGAAAGAGACGGGCTGGTCAAAAACCGAGTTGGGGGCGATCGGAACCGCTCTCTTCTGGGCCTATGCCGTGGGGCAGTTTGTTCATGGCCAACTGGTGGAGCGTTTTTCAGCAAAGCACTACCTCTTTATTGCCATCATGCTGTCCGCTTTGATGAATCTCCTGATAGGCCCCGCCGTAGGACTGGGAATTCTTGCGGTAGGCGCGATCTGGTGCCTCAACGGGTTCTTCCAGGCGGGGGGGTGGTCCAACTGCATCAAAACCCTCTCCCAGTGGTTTCCTCCGAAAGCCCGGGGGAAACGCATGGGGTGGTACGGGGCGTGTTATCAGCTTGGGAATACGCTGTCCTGGCTCCTGGCGGGATACCTGATTGCCAACTATGGCTGGAGGTCGGGCTTCTGGGTTCCTGCCCTCATTTTTGCGGCGATCGGATTCTTGCCCCTGCTCTTGTTGAAAAACAGGCCGGAGGAGGTCAATCTCCCCCCGATCGAGGTCTACGAACAGCATGGCGAGTGCGCAGGGATGTCGTTGGAGGAGTGTAGGGCGACGGTCAAGCCCAAAAAGGAAAAGGAAGAGCATGCGGGAT
>JAGVHJ010000222.1 GCA_020056645.1 Desulfobacterales bacterium | reverse complement strand
GGGTATAATTTTCCACCTGTTTCTGTGCGGCGCGGGCCCTGGCCACCAAAGCGCCGACAATCTCTTCGTTGCTCAACATATCCATCTCCTTTTTCCCGCATTGGATAAGGAATTGCTTCCAAGGGGTCGAAGTATAGGGGGGCTGTTTTTGCTTGTCAATGGATATTTTGCCGTTTCCTCGTCGGGCGAGATGCGGTTGCCGCAGAAGACGTGGAATCCGGAATGCCGCCATGTTGAGAGCATGGCGATCATCTCCTTCGTGATCTTTCCCTTGTTCAGGAGCATCTTGAACACCTTGTGTTGAAAGATGGCCTCTACCCTTGTGTTGAAAGATGGCCTCTACCCAAACCCGGACGAGCCGGAACCAAAAATATGACTCATATTTTAAAAGTTGGATTAATAAATAATCTCAGCAATCACTTTACAGCAAAGGGTTTACACAGGTCATGAAAAATATCTTGCCAAAAACTGGATCAACTTTACGGTTTAGTGACTAAAGAGCTTGGCGGTTACCCGCTGCCAGCCCTTTTGGGGTCCTATCAGATTCCAAGGATTTTATGACAGGTTTTGCACGGCTCCGGAGGTTCCGAAAAAGCATTGTCCTCGGGGTTTTTCAATCTCGGACTTTGTAATAGCGAAAAATACGTTTCCTTGTACTCCTTTTCCCTTTTAATGAACCGGTTTCTAAACTCTTTATAATTGCTGCTGTTCCATATCGCAGAGAAAGGCTCTTTGAAGATGTTTCCGAAACTGACCTTTTTGGTCCTGTATTCCTTCTCACAGAAGATGCGTCTAAAAGGTGAGGGAAGAGGAGGGTAGAGATAGACGCAGGGGGAGACCTCTCCTTCTGCGGATATGTAAAGGTTACGGAGCGGATTCTCCGCACACACGGGCACATTGAAAGCAGTCAGGTCCGGTTTCTTGAGCCGAATGTTTAACTTTCGCGCATTGACTTCCGCCTGCTTGACGATCTCTTCGTATTGGCTCTTGATATTCTCCCAGACAAAGACCCTTTGTGTTTCCTGCCAGAGATTGATCGTATGACAGATGTTCGTAATAACGACCTCTTCAATCCCCGCTTCTTTTGCAAAAGAGGGGACCGAGGGAACTTCATGCACATTGTCTTTGACCGTGAGAAAGATGAGATGCTTTTTAGGTCTAAGGAGCCCCTGGCGTTTTTGCTCGTCCTGAAATAGACGAATGGCGCCTAAAACCTCTGGAAGGTTGGAGTTGACCCGAATGGCATCGTGTGTTTCCTGGGTTGTTCCCGCGATCGAGAAACCCACAAAATCAATGCCTGCTTCGATGAGTTCAGACACGCGATTCTTTGTTAATCCCATCCCGCTCGTGACGAAACCTACCTGGGCCCCCTCCTTCTTGACCAGCCTGATACATTCGGAAAGATCCTTATGGAGCAGGGATTCGCCCCAACCTTCGAGTACAACGGTTTCAACATCCTTCAGGTAGGGAAGAATTTTTTTAAAATCCTCAAGAGGCATGTCCTGAAATTGCCATTCCGTACTTTCCGAGCGGATGCACATCTTGCACAAGAGAGGACACCGTGTGGTCAATTCAACCTGCCAGGCTGAAAAAGGCTTCCTTTTTCTTTTTTGCAGAAACTTGCCAAATATTTTTTCGATCATGACTTTATCACCTTATAGTCTCTGGAGGAGCATCTCCAGAAGCCCTTCTCTTGGCGGATGGTATAGGCAAAAGGCATGGGGGAGAAAGGCGACGCCTCCCCACTTCTTTTTAAAGAACGCGACACCCAGATTGATGCCCAGCCCCAGGTTAATATATTTTTTTCCCTCCGCTATGGCCTGCTGCATTACAGCGGAAAGCAGAAGATCCGAAGCCCCCGGGATATAACGGGTTTCAGAGCTGAAATTAAACATATATACAGCGTAGTCCCTTGGTTTAAATTCGGCAATGTCGAAGGCAACAAGCTTCCCATCGACGGTTCTTGCCTCGAAAATCGATGCCGTCTTTGATGAGGAGAGATAGGTATCGATTCTCTGAAAGATGAATCGGGTTGCCTCATCCACGGAATGGGTCTTCAGGAATTCCTCAACAATCTTAACATGTTCTTTATCAAAATACGCGTTCTTTCCCACAGAGAGCTCTCTTCCCGCCCGCCTTAACATACTTCTCAATTTTTGAGAAATGGAAAGGGTTGACAGGTCCAGGCGATAGTAATGGTCGGTGGGAGGATGAAGGCCATTTTGGAGGGAAGGGGGAATTGCAGGTGCGATCAGGGAGACGCTTTCCGGTTTGAGACGTTTTACCGCATCCTCAAGGGCCTTCACCAGACGTTTCTCTTCAAATGTTTCGCTTAAAGGATATCCGACAAGAATGAAATGGCCCTTCTTTGCATAGACGAGAAAGTCCCCGAAGAGATGCGGTTCCGCCTGTGAAATCGGGGTGACGTATTGAGGAATATGTTCCGGCACATACGCATACCGTTCGATGTAGTCTTCCTGCGCAGCGGTGATCATGGCTCTTCCTGAATGACCCGGTATCCCTCATCGAGAAACATGTTCCGGATCCCTGGGATATGCCCAACTCCAACAAAGGCGGTTGTTCGGCCTTTTTCGAAGGCGGTTTTTATCCCTTGAAAAAAAATCGGATCGCGGTTTCCGATAATGGATTCGCAACGGGTCGGGAATTCTCCCGTAACGGAAAGGTAGTTCTGCAAATTCCCTTCGAGGAAAATCTTTGAGAACCGCTCCCTGTGGGCGCTCCAATGCTGAAATCGATTGAAATAATTCACAATTCTGTTAAAAGGAATTCCATCCAGGGCGTTGAGCTGATCCTTGATGGTTTCAAGGTATCCGATTTCTTTCCCAAGTTCCCGGGCGATGTGGAAGGCTTCCACGTCCATTGAATGTTTCCAGTTTAAAAAGGCGGACCATGTCGTGAAAAAAGCCATCCAGGGGCGGACTCCCCGTGCGTGCTCTTCAAGAAAACCGGAAGTCTTCACATTGATGAGATTCAGAAAGGAATCCACCATCGTGGCCCGCCCCGATCGGTCGGCCAGTCGCCGGTTGATCTCCCGGATGACGGCGGGGTCAAGGGCATCGTAGACGGAGGGAGTGTCCTTTCCGCGGGAGCCGTATCTGGCAACCACGGCCATGCTCTCTTGATCGAGAGGCCCTTCGAAAAGGACGGTTTCGGATCTTTGGACCAGCCTGGTCAGCGCTTTCCGGAAGCTGATAGGGGAAAAATGGGCCGTTCCCACGAGGAAAGAGACCCTGCAGTTTTTTTCCACCCTCCAAACCGTCTGCAACCGTTTTTCCTTCCAAGGGGATACGTTCATTGATTTCTCACAAAGTTTTTCGTGTAGCTCAATTTCCCCATGAGCGCATCGATCAGCGAGACTTTCCTCGCCGCCCCATAACGGCGCTCACAGAATTCGTACTTGAGAAATGGTTTCCCGCCCCACTTTTTTTTGAATCTTTGTATTCCTTCATTGACTCCCAGCCCTAAATTGATGCTGCTTTTCCCATGTTCGCGTGTCAGGTTGATCATCTCCAGGAAAAGACGGTCGGAGGCATGGGGGACGTAGTGCTTTTTTGAATGCGAACCGAGGATGTAGGCGGAGAAATTCTTTGCCCCAAGTTCGATTACAGAGAAAGCACAAAGGTTTCCTGTGTTATCACGCGCGTCGATGGTCCAGGCGCTCGACGAGCGGCCAACGTACTCGGGCATGGCACGGTAGAGTTCCCGCACGCGATCCGGTAATTTTTCTCTATTCAGAAGTTCTGAGATCAGTGCCTGATGCTCCTTGGATATGGAGCGTCCCCTCTCGATGATCAATTTTTCAGAAGCTTTATCGGCCGCCCGCTGGAGGGAAGGGCTCGGTATGGTCTTCTCGATGTCAAACATGTAGTATTGATCTGTTTGCCTCTCTTTGCAGGAATTCAAAAGGGAAGAGGGGGATTCGGGTCCGATGAACCAGAGGTACTCAGGTCGGAATGTGTCAACGGCCTGTTTCAAAATCCTCTCGCACCTTTCCTGGGAAAAAATCCTTTCGAGAGGATATCCGACAAGGATGAGCCAGTTGCCCTTTACAAAACCCAGATGGTCCTCAATGAGAAAAGGATCGCCTTTCGAGATCAGGGTCATGAGGCTCACGATGTGTTCCGGAACATAAGCCCTTGTCATGACATAGGCTTCCTCTTCACGGGTAATCATTTTCTCTCCTGTTCTTCGCGCACATTAGCCCAGTTTTGTCTAAATCCCTAAAAGTTTTTTTCATGGCGTGCACATCGCATCTCAGGCAGGCATGCTCAGCGCGGGATGAAAAATTATTTATTGCAATAAAACGATTACCCTGCTATACATGTCTACACGTTTGGTATCATGCGCATATCGAATCGGGATATGCCGCAGTCGTTTTGATGCTGCTGTTCTTCTTTTTTTTGAGAGTGTGCATGGGGACGGAAAGATCAGACGTCCCCTCATGGATGAAGGTTCATTACGCACCTTCAGTTCACAGTGATCTCACGACAATCTTTATTTATGAAGGGAGGTATGGATTAATGGCGGAGAAAAATAATGGTATCAATTGGTCTGTTCTGTGGAAAAGTGATGATTGGATGTCCGTCTGGATCGGGTTTTTTATCCTCATCTTCTTCCTGGCGGGGGCGACGATGTCGCTGCCCAGATGGAAATGGATCGGGGATGGGTCCTACCAGGACAAGATTACCGGGTATGTCAAAAAAGTGGATTCCGCAGTCAAGGACGCGGAAGCGAAGGCCGAACCTGCTTTGAAGGAACAAGCAGTGGCGCTCAAGGTGGCCCTCGACGCCAAGGACCGGAAGGCCATCGGCGCAGCCGCCGGTAAGATGGAAGCGACGGCCAAGGAGGTCAAAGACAAGGATTTCCAGAAGAAGGCCGCAAAGGTGGCCTCGGACATCAAAGGTGACGCAGGGGCGACCGTGGCGAAAGTCTTCTCCGGTGACAACCTCGTGAAGGCGCTCTACCTGTTTATCGGATTTGCGATCCTCGGCGTCATCGGCATGGCCTTCATGGGCATGCCGGTAGGCAAGTTCATGACCGGGTTTCCCATCGTTTTCATCCTCTCGGCCCTTGCCTATTTTGTTTCCGAAAACGATATCGTCAAATACTACGGCCTGGAAGTCGTCTTCTGGGCCCTGATCTTCGGTCTTCTGATCAGCAACACGGTTGGCCTGCCCGCATGGTTGAAAGCGGCCATCAAGACAGAGTTTTTTATCAAGATCGGTCTGGTCCTTCTGGGCGCCGAGGTCCTCTTCGGCACCATCGCCAAGGTGGGCGCCTATGGCATGGTTCAGTCCGTTCTGGTCATCGGGCTCGTCTTCTACTTTTGTCTCTGGGTCGCCCGCAAAGTGGGACTTGACGACGAATTTGCGGCCATTATCGGAACGGCCGTGTCGATCTGCGGCGTCTCGGCCGCCATCGCCGCCGGCGGCGCCGTCAAGGGCGACTCCAAAAAAGTGAGCCATACCATCTCTCTGGTTCTGTTGTGCGCCATTCCCATGTTGATCCTCATGCCCCTTATTGCCAAGTCTGTCGGAATGTCGCCGGCCGTTTCCGGGGCCTGGCTCGGCGGGACCATCGACACGACGGGGGCCGTCGTGGCGGCGGGAGCGATCGCCGGCCCGGAGGCAATGAATGTGGCCGTCGTTGTCAAGATGGCCCAGAACGTCCTGATCGGCCTGGCGGCCTTCCTGCTGGCCCTCTGGTTTGCCTTCAAAGGGCAGGCAGCGGGGGGGGAGAAGCCGAGCCTCATGCAGATCTGGACGCGTTTTCCCAAGTTCGTCCTCGGGTTCATCGTCGCCTCCATCGTCTTTTCCTTCTTCATGACGGAAGCTCAGGCGAAATCCGTAACGGGCGTCACCGCGGGGCTTCGGGGCTGGTGGTTCACGCTGGCGTTCCTCTGCATCGGTCTGGAGACCAAGTTCAGCGAACTCATTGCGATGGGCGGCGGAAAACCGGCCGTGGTGTTTCTTATCGCCCAGGGATTCAACATAATCTTGACGCTCATCCTGGCCTACCTGATCTTCGGAGGCGTCCTCTTCCCGGTGCCGACTTTCTGAGCAGCATAGGG
>JAGVHJ010000262.1 GCA_020056645.1 Desulfobacterales bacterium | reverse complement strand
GGGGGTCCAGTCAAAGGGAACATAGGCGTTCTCTCCCACAATTCTTCTAAATTGTGGGCAACCCGGCCCCCGGAGCGTGATTCCGTCGGGACGTCTCATTTCGTTAGGAATTCCATGCAGCCGGCATATCATGGGCCTGAACCGGTAAAGGAGGCACAGTCCATTGGTGTTGAGTGGACACATGATTTTAGGCGGGGCGTCTCTCTGGCCGACTGCCACGGCATGGCGGGCCTTTTGGGTGATTTCCTCTTGAATATCGGGGGAGAGCGCTACAAATCCCGATGTCAGATAGAGATATTCCACGATCGTGTGGTGGTAAAAGAAGGTGAGGCAGCAGTTATCTTCACACCCGCCGCACTCAAAGGGGTATTGTGCCGCCACGGCGTTGTAACGGCTGTCCATTTCCCGGTAGAGGGATTCCAGTCCCTTGAGGAAGGGCAAGGCTCTTTCAATAATGATACGGTAACGTTCCCTCTCCATGATACAGGGCGATATAGCCGATCCGGCGCTCTTTTTCAATCATTATGTCGGAGAAGGTGACGAAACCGCCTCTGAAGATGAGGAGGACCCGTTCATGATTGTTTCGATCAGATGCAAAAGCTCGCTGGGTTTGAAGGGTTTGGGAAGGGTATAATGGGCGCCGATGGTTTTTGCGGTTTTGAAACACCCCTCATCCGGTGTCAGGGATGCTCCTGAAATGGCGATGATCTTGGTTCTGGGAAAAAGGTTCGTGATGTCTCGGATCGTCGCCATGCCGTCCCTGTTGGGCATGAAGAGGTCGACGATGGCGATATCTACCGGTTTCAGGATCAGAACCTCCAGTCCGATATTGCCATCGGAGGCGTCCACAATCTCATGACCTTCATTGGTCAGGACTTCGGTCAGCATTTCCCTGAACGGTGTGTCGTCATCAACGATAATAATCCGAGCCAAAGAGAATGTCTCCCTTTTAGTGGGTGAATGATGGATAAGAATAGAATGCATAACCAACAGGGGTCTTGTCAAGTGTTTTTATGACAGAATCCCGAATCATCCGATGGCCGGGTCTTTTTGGATGAGAAAAAAAACCCTAGAAAGAACATCCTTTCTCTTTCGAAATCCCCGCCATCAGGGCCTTTACTTCTCCCACCAGATAAAGAGATCCGGCGATACAGATTGTCTCGTCCGGAGAGGTCTCTTTTAAAGCCCATGCCATGGCTTCCTGAATGTTTTGTTTAACGGTCACCGTTTCCGACAGGGCTTTAGCGGTCTGGAGGAGGGCTTTGGGATCGGTGCTTCTTTGATTATCCGGTTTGGTCAAGATGACCCGCTTCGCCAAGGGAAGAAGGTCTTTCAGCATCTCTTTGTGGGGTTTGTCGTCTAAAATGCCAATGATGAGGGTGAGTTTTTCCCGTTCTATATTCTCTTTTAAAAATCGTTTGAGGTTTTTGACGGCGGCGAGATTGTGGGCTCCATCCACGAGAATCCGGGGGTGGGTCGAGAGGGTCTCGAGTCTGCCGGGCCAGATATTTTTTTTCAATCCCTCCCTGATTGTATCGGTGGGGAGGGCCACCCCGTCTTGTTTCAGTATTTCACAGGCGGCGAGTGTGAGGCTCGCGTTTTCGATCTGATAATTGCCAAGAAGTCCTGTCTCCATGCGGGACATGATTTCGTTTACTCCGTAATAGGTGAAGGTCTGGTTCCTGTTTTTTCTGGCCCTGAAATCTTTCCCCAGCCTGAACAACGGGGCATTTTTGCCCGCTGCGATGCCTTCAAGGGATTGAATGGCGCTTTTCTGACGGACACCGGTGACGACAGGCTTCGCCTCCTTGATGATCCCCCCTTTTTCTCCGGCGATCTTCGCAACCGTATTTCCTAGGTATGTCTTATGTTCGATGGAAATATTAGTGATAATGGACACCTCGGGCGTGATGATGTTGGTGGCGTCGAGTCTTCCACCCATGCCGGCTTCGATGACGGCCCATTCGACCTTGTTCTCTGCAAATTCGTAAAAGGCCATGGCCGTGGTCAGTTCGAAAAAGGTCGCTTTACGCCCTCCCTGATCCATTTTGCTGACGGCCAGGTAGGCGTCGACCACCCGTTGATCTGAAATCGGCTGGTTGTTGATCATGATCCGTTCGTTGAAATGAACGAGATGGGGGGAGGTGTAGAGCCCCACCCGATATCCGGAGGCCGAAAGAATCGTCGCGAGGGCGGAGGCCACCGATCCCTTGCCGTTGGTTCCGGCGATGTGGATCGATTTGAAGGTCCTGTGGGGATTCCCCAGACCTTTCAGGATGGTCTCGATGGTTTCAAGCCCAAGGACGATTCCGAACCGGCCAAGGGCGTACATGGTTTTTAAACACGCTTGATAGGTGATTTTTTTTCCCATGGTTCTCTCGTATAAAAAAACCCGGCAGAATCGTCAATGCTATTCTGCCGGGCTCCTGTACTCGCTTAAATGAAAGCCTATTCGCCAGCGGTTATTTGCTGTACTTGTTTCTGGAAGTCGCAATACGTTGTCTTCTGACAGCTTCCCGAGATTTGCGCCTTCTGTATTCACTTGGCTTTTCAAAGTTTTTTTTCAGTTTGAGCCGTTTGAAAAGACCATCGTTCTGAATTTTCTTTTTTAAAATTCGCATGGCCTTTTCAAGGTCGTTATCAATTACATCAACCTTGATATCCTTCAACTTCACCGCCCCTTTCTCTCCACCGGGCGCCTCTCTCGCCTGGCACCTGTGGTGGTTATTTTACTGATTTTTTAAATCGACTTTTTACTATATATAAGCCTTTAGCTTTTTTCAAGGGGATTTTTTTAAAGTTTGGAAATCAGTTCGTTTGTAACCTCTTTCAT
>JAGVHJ010000094.1 GCA_020056645.1 Desulfobacterales bacterium | reverse complement strand
TGGCGGTCGCGAGGCATTTGGGGGTTGAATGGGGAAAAAACCATTGACGGATGGGCGCTTACCCGGTTCAAACGCGCCCCCGATTTATTCCATGGCGTCCTCATTCCGTGGGCGAAGCCACGGAACGAGGAGAAATATCAAGCAAAGGCTGGAGAGACGACGAAAAAAAAGGGGGGGGGCCTACTCCGTTGTGATCACAGTCACTTCATTATGGGGGGTGTCGGACGAGATGTAGCCGATGGCTCCCGCCTCCTCCGCCACATACTTCAGGAGGTCCGCCTCGCTGTCAAAAGACTTGGGGGGATACCCGGTTCCGGAAACAATGGCCACTTTCCAGAAAGAGGCGTACCTATCCGGCGTTCGATTTAAATAGGCCGATAAAAACGCTTCGTGAACCGGCCCCTCTTTCAAGACGGCAAGACGGATTTTCTTGCCGTCCTGCCACTTCTGGTTTTTACCCAGAAAAATCTGTTGAATATTGGTTTTTGAGATCGCGGTTTCCGTCACGGACTTGTTGGCCACGATCAATACGTCGGCCAAGGCGCTGGTTGAAAAAAGGATTAAGAGCAGATATCCCGCAAAAAAAGAGGGCAATCGTTTCATGTGAGGCTCCTTCAGTCATATCGTTTATAGGTTGATGCTTGTTTTGATCACATAAAGATTCCAGTGTTTTTTCACATCGCCCGGTGAATAGTCGGAAATATCGGTGAGCCCCAGTCCATCGATGAAATGGGCCTCGAATTTGATGCAGAAATACTCATTAATATTGAACTTGGTGCTGAGGGTGGTGTCTTTCTGCCAGGCATAGTAATCGGGCAAGCCTCCGTTTTCAATATTGTCCCCTTTCTTGTCATCGGAATCGGGATAATATTCGCCATAGGAAGCGCCCAGGTGAAGCCAGTCAACCATTCTCCACGCAAGCTCCCCATACCAGCCTTCAAACTCAGTAGGAAGGTCAATCCCCATCATGTTGAATGCGATATCCGCCTTCATCCGCTCTAAGATCAATGAAACCTCTCCGATATCGTATCGCGCGGACAACACGCTGAATTCACTGAGGTCGACATCTCCGGTTATCCCGGCGATATCCATGCCCATCTTTCCCATGAGATCGGTAACGCTCAGGGTGAGTCCTGGCGCCGGCGTATTCCAGAGAAGCTGGCCGCCTTCGAAATGTTTCACCTGGATCTCAAGTTGCGACACGTCAATATTCGCAGCCAAAGCGCCCAACAGTGGATTGCCGTATTGCATCCTGGCGAAAAAGTCTTGTATAAAGGGGGAGTCTCCCGGCAAATCCAGGGTGCCGCCAAACAGGTCATAGGTGATCTCCCCCAGCCCTCCCATGGTTTTGGAGCCATAGAGGTTGAATCCGTAAATGGCGATCACCAGATCCCGGATTCCCTCCATATAGACCCCCTGGTTCAGGATGGCTGAGGTTCGCAGGTTGTCCACATCCCGGGAACGGTTGTAAAGCCCATAGGGCATCTTCACCTTACCTGCCCGGAATCCGAGCCACGATTTCCAGTAGTAATCGAGGAGCGCCCAGTCAACCGTCACCTCATTGTTCCCATACTTCCCCAGATCCCTGGAAAAGACCTGGATCCCCAGCCGCAGGTCATCAGTGGCGGGCAACAAAAAATTGACCCCGATTTCGTTATACTCATAACTGCCATCTTTTGAATCCCCCAGATAGTTGTTATCAGACGATTTGATATAGCCCTGACCCGCAAAACCATGAATCATGGCCTCTTCCTGTTGAAACCCGAAGGTCAGGGTTTCAGAGCCTGCGGCTATAAAAAACAGCACGGCGACGGTTGCCCGTAAGTAGGATCTCATTTTACCTCCTGATTTTAAAGTAGGTTAAGAGTTGTTGCCACGGTATTACCTATGAATCAAGTAACTATCCAGCACCTATTCATCAATATGGCGAAAACCCCGTTTTGTTCGTTCCGACCTTTTTTTCGGGAGCTTCTTGGCTTTTTGCTGAACTGGCGAAAACTCGGCCTGAAGGCCTCAAACAGTTCGCCAGTTTTAACGCAAAAAGCCTTCGATGCTCTCATCCGAAAAAAAGTAAATGTCACTTCACAAAAGGGCCTTTTCGCCACTAAAACAAGACCGCACTGAATAGTTACCGAATCGATTCAATTTTAAATTGTCCGATCAAGGCTGTCAGCTTGCCTGCTATCAGGGAAAGCGCTCCGGCGCTCTCATTGACCTGGGAACTGTTGGCGTGAATACTCTTCATGGCGTGATTGACAGCGGAGATGTTCTCGGCGATGCCTTTAATCTCCTCTGAACTCTCCGCCACATCCCTGCTCGTCTGGGTCATGGTCAAGGAGGCGTCCGACACATTTTTTGAGATATCTTTCGTGGTGGATGTTTGCTCTTCAATGGCCGTTGCGATGGACATGATAATGGTGTTGACATCATGAATGGTTTTAGAAATAGCCTCGTTTTCGTCGACGGTGCTTTTGATCGTCTCCTGAATCCGTCCAATCTGGGTTTTTATCTGGAGGGTGGCTTCGGCGGTCTGCTTGGCCAGCTCCTTGATCTCATTGGCCACAACCGCGAAGCCCTTGCCTGACTCTCCGGCCCTCGCGGCCTCGATGGTTGCATTGAGGGCGAGGAGGTTGGTTTGATCCGATATATCGTTGATCACCTCCGTCACTTTGCCAATCTTCAATGCCTCCAAATCCAACAGGCTGATTTTCTCCGTAATGCTCTTTGATCCAGAGACCGTATTTTCCGATATCTTTCGTGCACTGTTTGCATTTTCAGCGATCTCATTGATGGTGGAGGTCATCTCTTCTGAAGAGGAGGCGATGAGATTCAAATTTTCGGCGACCGCTTCGATG
>JAGVHJ010000471.1 GCA_020056645.1 Desulfobacterales bacterium | reverse complement strand
TGAAAACCGGTTTCTTAATAAATACGATCTTGCTGGTTTGTGAGATCCGTTTCAGGGAGCAGACGATCAGATTGACCGAGAGGAAAAGGAGAAGAAATTGATACCACCAGGAGTGATACATGTCGAACAGATCGAGCGTATCAAATAGACGGTAACGCATTTCTCCGAGATTCTGAAGGTACTCCTCGGGGGATTGGTTCTGGGGAAGAAAGGTTCCGATGATCGATGTGACTGCGAGGAGAAGCAGAATCGCCACAGAGAGCTTGACCGATGAAAGAAAATCGATCAGCCCACCCAATACCTTGTTCGCTTTTTTTGTCTCCTCCATAAAATCTCCTTTTAAATTATTTCCCGTGAACATTTTTGAATCGAAGGGGGGTGACAACGATGACCGCCGCTTTGTCAAAGTTCAGGTATTTTTTTGCGAGGGTGGTTAATTCCTCCCGAGTGATGGATGCGT
This sequence comes from Desulfobacterales bacterium, assembly GCA_020056645.1. Taxonomy (GTDB): domain Bacteria; phylum Desulfobacterota; class Desulfobacteria; order Desulfobacterales; family JAHIVH01; genus JAHIVH01. Next base: position 2,454 of record JAGVHJ010000471.1, on the reverse strand, counting down.
AATCCTTTTGGATGGTTCTGCTCCAGCCAAGCTGCTGGGGATAACGCCATGAATTGGTCATGACGCTGGTGAGCCAATAAGCGTTTGTGCGTCTCATATCCTTGATTTGTGTGAGGATCGGATCGATGGCGAGTCTCAACTCCTCTTCTGTCACACCGGTTGTCCCAAGGTTTGCCGCGATATTCCGGATCTCATCGATAACCACACCTCCCTGATCCGGACTGACGGGAACAATCGCCTGGAAAAGTCCGAAAAAGGGATAAACCTGGCTGGGAGTGTTGTGCGCGAAGGGGGAGTATGCGGCCCCCATCTTTTCGCGAACGCTTTCTCTGAGTCTTTCCGAAAAAACCGCGCCCAGTGCGGAGAGCCTCCGGGTACGTTCAATGTACCAGAACTCATCGGTGAGCCATGAAACGAGGACCATTCCCTTGGGGATCTCTGTCTCCACATAGTCGGTGACGCTCTTCCCTCCGGGGAAGGGAATCAGCGTAAGGGGACGTTTCCGGAGAGGGGCGGTACGCGCAGGCAATGAGCCCAGATAGATGGCTGCGGTCTCTATGGTCTGGTCAAGATCGAAATCCCCGACAATGGAAAGTTCGATGCGATCCTGTCGAAATGACGGCTCAAGGAAGCGTTTGACGTCATCCAGAGTGTTTTTCCGGAAGCGATGATGGGGAGGCAATCCGAACCGGGAGTCGTTTCCGGTGAGAAAGGCATCCCCCTTTAAGGCCAGCCTCCCCTCAACGGTCCGGGAGAGGGCGAGATATTGCTGGTTGAATTTTTCCATGGAGAGGTCAAAGGCCTCCTTGCGGAACCCAGGATCGGCCATGTTGGCATGGAGGAGCTGAAAGAGCAGTTCGATCTCTGTGGAAATGGTCCGCCCTTGAAAAGAGAAGTATCCATCCCCCACATTAAAACCGATTCGAGTGCTTTTTCCCGCAAGCGCCTCTTCGAGCGCCTCTTTTTTCATGCGGCCCAGGCCGCTTTCGTTGATAACTTCCTGGGCGATGAGGGAGAGACCCGGCTTGTTTTCAGGCTCATCGGACCGTCCGTTTCCGAATGCGAGATTGAAGAGGGCCTCATTGGCTTTAAAATCTGTTTTTTTGAGTTGCAGGCGGACTCCGTTTTGAAAGGTGATCAATACGATGCCCAAATCACGAAGATCATCTCTCTCAATGATTGTTCCCTTGACCCCAGGCTTTGGTAGATAGGGAAAAACAGCAGAGGCCTCTCGTTCCGGCATGGCGGCGGGCATGGCCGCGCTTTTTTGAAAGGCGGAGAGAACGATGGCTTCCGGCGTGGTTCCCTTTCCCCCTATCTTCGCGTTGCCGGTAACGACGATCAGCCGGTGATCGTCGTTCCAAACCTCCTTGAACGCCTGGTGAACCGCCTCCGGTGTCAGACTATCAAGGATGCCTGAATAGAGGGCTTTCTCCTGTTCGGGAGAGAGGAAAACCCGGTCGTCGTTGATGGAGGTGATGATCTGCCGGGCGATCGCTTCACTGTTTCTGGTTTTCTTCGCACGGATGGAGTTGTCGAGGGTCGCGATGAATTCGCTTTTGATTCTATTGAGTTCGGTTGGTGTGAATCCGTATTCAAGGGCGCTCCTTAAAGCATGCTCGATGGCCTGTAACGACTTTTCCCACTTTTCCGGCTGGGAGGTGGCCGAGATCGACGCGTACTGAATGGTTTTATAATAGATCCCCGAGTCCGTGGAGGCGCTGGTAAAAGGGTTTCCGGGTTTCCCGGTCATTTTGGAAAGCCGATTTTGAAGAATCATGCCGGCGATCCGTTGAGCCAATAGTTTTTTTTGAAAGGCGAAGGAATCTTTTTCGTGGGGTACGATATTCACCCGTTCAATCGATACGGCGGTGCTGCCTGTTTCTTCCTCGAAATGATAGAAAGATTTGACTCCCTGGTGGGCCATATGCCCCATTTCCGGTTCGTTTTGCCTTGGTAAGCGCGGCTTCATGGGACCGAATCGTTTGCGGATGAGGGGGACCGCCTGGTCCGGATCAACGTCGCCCACCATGACAAGTACCATTTTCTCAGGCCTGTACCAGGTTCTATAGAAGGTTTGCAGGAGAGGCTGATTGGCGTTTTTAAGAATCTCCTCTTGGCCGATGGGGAGTCTTGCCGCAAGGGTCGTTCCGGGAAGGGTGAAGGCGAGCGTTTTTACAAAGGTGCGATATTCGGCGCTGTCACGGGTCCGCCTTTCCGCCAACACCACCTTTCGTTCCCGCTCGATTTCAGATGGCGACAAAAGGGCGCCTTCGGCAAAGTCTCCCATGACCATCAAGGCTTGCTCCAGCTGGGCCGCTTTTCCGTCAGGAAGGAGCATGTCATAGACGGTTTCGTAAAAACCCGTGTGGGCGTTTGCGTCCGCGCCGAACTGCATGCCGATGCCCTGAAAATATTTGACGAGTGCGCCCGGCTTGAAATGGGTGGAACCAT
>JAGVHJ010000139.1 GCA_020056645.1 Desulfobacterales bacterium | reverse complement strand
GAGATAATCCAAAGGCCTACGGCAAAGCGATCTGGATCTTCGGGAGAAAACGGGGCACCAGTGAGAGCATCTGGGATATCAAAAAGCATCTGGGCGTGGTCAGTCCTGAATTCCATAGGAATTACAGGGCCGGAGGCTCGCTCCTGAGTGTGGTGATATCAGGTTTTTTTGATTCCATCGGGGTCTATGATGCTGTCGCGCCTGCTCACATGAAGATCGCCAGGGAGTGGCTTCATATGGCGGGGCTTGAAAAGGAGGAGAAAAGCCCCTTTGATCGGCTTTCATTCGCTTATCAGCGTGTGGCCCTCATTTTAAGAGCGATGGTCAAGCATCCGCTCCTGCTCATTCTGGATGAACCCTGTCACGGCCTGGATGTTTCGGCGAGGGCGTTGATTCTGAACCTGATGGAGGCAATCGCCCGACATGGAAAGACCCATCTGCTCCATGTGACCCATGATCCCCTTGAACGAACCGCCGCGATCACCCACCGGTTGATCTTCGAGAAAAGGGCCGATGGGGTTCATGAGGCGGTGGCTGAGAGGATTGTCCAACCATGATGTATGACATTTTTGAAGAGAAAAGAGGAGGCGGAATATGAAGATTGTCATTATTGGCGGGGACGCCGCTGGCATGAGCGCGGCGAGTAAAATTAAACGAACCCGGCCGGAGTTCGAGGTCACCGTGTTTGAAAAGTCGGAGGATGTCTCTTACAGCGCCTGCGGAATGCCGTATAACATCGCGGATCCGGGCCGGAAAATCGAGGATCTGGTGGTGAGAGAGGCTACGGCCTTCAGGGAAAAACAGGGAATTCGTCTTCTGACCGGTCATCGGGTGGAACAAATCGATCCTTCCGGAAAACGGATCTCGGGGGTGACATCAACGGGTGACAGGTTTGAAGAACCCTATGACAACCTGGTCATCGCAACCGGCGGCTCATCAATCGTGCCGGATCTTCCCGGATTCGACCGGAAGGGGGTCCTTGCGTTGAAGTCTCTGGATGATGGCCGGAAATTGAAATCCTATATCGCCTCCCAGGGTGTCCGGAAAGCCGTGATCATCGGAATGGGCTATATCGGCCTTGAAATGTGCGAGGCCCTCGTGGAACGAGGCATTCATGTATCGATGGTGAAACCCAATCTCGGATTGCTGCCCTGGATGGACGAAACTCTCTCGAAAGAGGTTGCTAATGAGCTGGTGTCCCACGGGGTCTCTCTCTACTCCGGTCATGCGGTGAGGCGCATTGAAGAGCGGGAAGGCGAGCTGACGGTTGTCTGTGATGATCTCTCCCTTGACGCCGATATGGTTCTCCCGGCCATGGGCATTCGCCCCAACAGCGGAATCGCCGGGGATGCTGGTATTGCACTCGGCGCGGGTTCGGCCATCAGCGTGGACCGGTTTTTGAGGACATCCGATCCCCATATCTACGCCGCGGGCGATTGCGCGGATAGCTATCACGTGGTGACCGGGAAAAAAACGTGGATTCCCCTGGCGTTGCGGGCGAACCGCTCAGGATGGGCCGTGGCCGATAATCTGTGCGGAGAGCCTTCGGAGATTCCAGGAGTTGCTGGAACCGCCGTTTTCAAGGTGTTTCATCTGGAAGTGGCTCGTACCGGAATCATGGAAAAAGAGGCGCTGAAAGAGGGATTTGAGCCGGTCAGCGTCACCATAGAAAGCCGGTCCAGGGCCCACGCCCACCCCGGCTCATCGGTGATCCGGGTTCACATGACCGGAGACAAATTGAGCGGACGCCTTCTCGGGGTCCAGATGGTGGGCCGGGAAGGGTGCGCCCATCGCATCAACGCCGCAGCCGTGGCCCTTCACGCCAAGATGAGTGTCCAATCCTTTAGTGAAGCGGATCTCGCCTATGCGCCTCCGTTCGGACCCGTGTGGGACCCGATGTTGACCGCCGCCAATCAATTGTTGAAAAAAATGGCGGGATGACTCATCGGTTCAGGGCGTCGTATACTTTTTCGGTCAACGTTTTCACTGAAAAAGGCTTCTGGATGAAATCAATCGCTCCTTGGCGTAACAGGGAATGGGCCTCTCCATCGAGACTATATCCGGAAGAGAGCAGGACTTTCACCGACGGGTTGATTTTTTTGAGCGCCATATAGGTTTCCGAACCGCTCATGTTGGGCATCATGAGGTCAAGAATGACCAGGTGGATGCTTTCCCACGCCTTCTCATAGAGCGTGAGGGCCTCTTTTCCATCCCTGGAGAGGAGAACCTCATGTCCCTTGAGGGAAAGGATATCTTTTGAGAGGGCCCGAACCATGGATTCATCATCCACAACCAGGATACGCGCCTTCAGGTCGTTTGCCGGAGAGAGTGTGGGGGATGAGAGTGGTTTTTCGGAAAGGGGCGCTTCCTGGGAAAGGGGCAGAAAAATAGAAAAAGTGGCGCCCTGGCCGGGTTTTGTCTTTACGGAGATGGCCCCTTTATGGTTTTTAACTGTGCCATAGACTGCGGGAAGACCCATCCCCGCTCCCGCGCCGATTTTTTTGGTGGTGAAGAAGGGTTCGTAGATGTGCCGGAGCACCTCCTCCCCCATCCCATGGCCGGTATCTGTGACGTCGATTTTGAGATAGGGGCCGGGGGCGATATCCAGACCCGCTTCCCTCAAGCAGGCGTCGTTCATGAGCATATGAGAGGTCTTGAAGGTCAATTCTCCGCCGTCGGGCATGGCGTCCCGTCCGTTGATGGCCAGGTTGAGGAATGCGTTCATGATCTGATCGGGATCACCCAAGGTGGTGGACGGATTTGCGGCGAGGATCTGTCTGATGATGATCCGTTTGTCGATGCTTCTTTTAAGAATGTCCACTACCTCCTCAATAACCCGGTGAATATCGACCGGCTCTATCTGATATTTTCCTTTATGGGCGAACGCCAGCAATTGACGGGTGAGGTTGGCGGAGCAGGTCGCTGCCCGGCCGATCATTTTCGCGTAGTGTTTGAGGGTTTCATCCTTAGTCTGATTGACGAGCATTTCGGAAAATCCAAGAATCGCCGAAAGCTGATTGTTGAAATCATGGGCGATGCCGCCGGCCAACTGACCCAGGGCCTGCATTTTCTCCCCTTGCTTCCTCTGGGAGATATCGATGCCCACGCCGACAAGGCACGGAACATCGTCGATATGCGATAAGAGCCCCGTCAAGTAATAAGGCGTTTTTTTTCCGTTCTTGTGCATGAAATGGGCCTCGGTTTCGGCGGTTCCCTTTTTAAACGCTTCTTCTATTTTTTCCTTGATATAGCCCTTCTCATCTCCATCAAACAGATCAAGAGCCAAGATGCGTTTGAGCTCTTCCTCCGAGTAACCGGAGACCGTTGTAAAGTTCCGGTTCCATCGCAGGAAGCGCCCCTCCTGATCGAACATATAAAAAATGCCGGGAAGGCTGTTCAACAAGGCATTGGAAAAGTTTCTTTCCGAGAGGAGAACCTCTTCGTATTTTTTCCTCTCCGAAATATCGTGAAAAACGCCGAGGAGACATTGCCGGCCATTCATGATCAATGGACCCGAGCTGATATCCGCAAAAAAAATGGCGCCGTCTTTTCGTTTCACCGGTAGACCGGGGGCGGTGATGGTTTCTCCCCGGATCTGACGTTCAAAGAAGGTTTGGACTTCTTCCAACGCATCGGCTGGATGAATATCAGACACATGAAGCGCGCCGATTTCCTCTTTCGTATATCCCAGCATCTCCACCATGGCTTTGTTGGCAAGGTAGAATTGGCCGGTCGATGCGTCCGCCACCAGCATTCCGTTTTTCGCTTCGTTGAAAACCGCCCGGAAAAGGGATTCCGATTCCAGAAGCGCCTTCCGGGCCTTGTTGGACTCGGTTAAATCATCGAAAATCGCCAGAGCGGTTCCGCCGATAATGACGGTTCTAACGTTCATGGTCCGCACCGCGCCATTCTTACAGGTAACCGACACCTCCGTGTCCGGAATCTTTTCTCCGTATGTTTTGAAGCGTTCAAGGGACTCTTCCCATCGTGTAAGAAGGGTGGCGCGGTACTCTGGGTCTGGATAAGCCAGGCGAAACCACCCCTCGACCGTTTGAATCTCCGAAAGTTCATACCCGAACAGATCGCAAAATTTCCGGTTGACAAATTCAACGAGGCCCTTCGATCCTGACCATGCGATGGCGATGGGAATCTCTTCCAGGATAGCGTGGAGTTTTGCAGGAAATAAGCCTCCCTGCGAAAAGGCGATTTCTTGGCTTTTCAAAATGTCGAGCTCTGCGCGCAGCGTTTTGTTTTCCCGTTCGAGTTTATGAATCGGGTCGTCGTCAATTGGCATGCGATGCTCCCTTTTTTACTCGGTTCCAGGCTGTCACGTCTCTTTTTTTCTTTTTCGTCACTATGATGAAATTCAGGTGAATTGTCAAATCAAAAGCCGGACGCCCTTTTGTGGCAGGGCTTCCGGCCCATATTTATCTTGACTTTTTTTTATACAAATGTGAAAAATTTAGAGATAAAATCGGTTACGAATTATGAATGGCTCACTCAGCCCGAAAATATCGACCCCATGACACTTTATTTTTTCGTAACTATTCAGTATGGCCTTGTTTTACCGTGAAAATGCGACCTATTTAGAAAAAACTTCCCCTATCACTGCCAAATGCTTCAACAGTGCATGGCAAAACGATCCGTTTTTG
>JAGVHJ010000121.1 GCA_020056645.1 Desulfobacterales bacterium | reverse complement strand
GTAGAATAGGGCTTGGTGAGTGATTTAAGTCATAACTTGAATTGATTATCAATGGCTCCGGCGGCCAGCTTTTAAAAATCTGGACAAAGAGGTTTTTAGAGGGGGTTTATGGAACCTTTATTTTGATATGTTTGGCAACCTTTTCAAAAGGTTGGCCCCCGGCAGGGCCGAAGGAGCCACCTCCCAAATGCGATTACCCTGGGCTCTTCGTGATTCCAGATTGACATACTCATGCATTCATGCCGTCGGCAGCCAGAATTTAAAAATCTGGACAAATAGGGTTGAGGGTTGGACTCTTAAAGATCGTCCTTAATGACCCCTATGGGCTCTTTTCGAAACACAAAACAGTCGCCACGAAAGGCCACCTCAAGAGAGCCGTCCCTAAAGAAGAGGCTTCCTTCCCCTAAACAGGCTTCCTTTCCCGGCATGGCGGCGAGCCCATCATTCCCGCCTACATCATCAGGACACCCAGAAAACACCACCTGGTATTTTTCCTGTTCTTTCAGGAACGGGCATTCCGTGGCAATAGAGGAGAGTGCGCCATCATCTTGAATAAACACCAAAGCGCCTATGAGTCTGCTTTCCGCAATCTCGACAAGAAATATCGGCCCCTTGCCATCACGTTCAGACCACAGCCCGGTTTTTTCCGATGCCTCGGGGGAAGGGTCTCTCCTAAAACAGCGTTTAATCGTTATCGCTTGTTGACCGGTCTCGGTGAGAAAAATCAACTCTCCCGTCTCCGGACCGGAAAAACGCAGATGGGCCAGACCTTCAAAACTGCCGTGGAAAGCCGTTTTTTCTCCGTTTTTTTCAGGCGGATAGTTTTCAACCGGGCCGGCATAGAAGTGATCGGCTGTTTTTTCAATGTCAATTTTTCGCAATAGAGGCCGCCGCCCGTCATCCCGCCGAGTCTGAAAGAGAGTCGCCTTCTCCCCATTCCGCACGAGCATGAACAACGAAGGCTCGGTCTCTTCCTGGATCGACCACCATCCGGTATGACAGGGATCGGGTTTCTCCCTCGGTGCGTCATGAATGGCGATAACCGCCTTTTGGGATTGATCGAAACCAGGCCTGTTGTAATCGATATTGTGGTAAAACCGGTTTTCAATGGCCAGGTTTATCCCCTTCAGACGCTCTTCCACCGGGAAATGGGGGGTGTCGAAAATGATCCAGTCGATAATCTTTCCATCAAATGTCACCGGATAGGGTTCTCGCAGAATCAAGTCATGCTCTCTGACATACCTGTCCAGATAGGTCTCTCTGATGGGATAGGCGATGCCGAATGTCGCTTCCGAGAACTGATGCGCGCAGGCGATGGAGGCCTTCACGGTTTCCAGGGTATCTGCTTGATTCCCGATGATGAACTGGCCCACCACATGAATATTCCTGTCGCGCAGGTATTTGACACCCCTCATCATATCTTCTATGGAGGCTGCTTTCTTCATGGCGCGAAGCGCTTCATTGCTCGCCGATTCAATCCCGCATCCGACGCCAACACAACCCGAACCCGCCATGAGATCGGCGATTTCTTCCGTCATGAGCGAGCTTCTTAAACCCCTTACCCACCATGAAACACCCAGATGTCGCAGCTCGCGGCAAACCTCTCTGACCCACGTTCTCTTCAAATTGAACATGTCATCATTAAAGGCGAAGATTTTTTTTGAACCATCATTTCTGATGATCGTTTGAATCTCCTCGGAAATCGCTTTGGGTCGCCTTTCCCGGTATCTGTGTCCCCAGTTGTCGGAAGAGTTACAAAAGGTGCAGTGGAAGGGGCACCCTCGTGTTCCAATCAAGGAGTGGATCGGGTAATCATAAAGGAATTTTTTTCGATCCGGATAAGGAAAATTCTCCAGGTTCATCTCAAAAGCCCTGGGAGGATTGATGCAGAGGGTCCCATCCTTTTTTCTAAACCCGAGACCTGTTATGTCCGGTTCATGGCCCCCGCCGTTTTTTAAATACGACACCAGTTCGGCGAATGTTTTTTCACCTTCACCGATCACGGCATAATCGATCTGGGGCATTTGATTGAAAATCTGTTCGCGGGTCGTTGTCACTTCACTGCCACCCACAACAATCTTGGCCGGTCCTGTTTTTTTGACAAGGCTTGTGATGACCTTCGCCTCAAAGACGGTGTTCCGTGTCAAGGTAAGCCCGATCAGGTCCCACTCCATTTTAAGAAAGGCGACAAGCGCCTCATGGGACGCGCCATGTGTCCTGAAAACCCCCCACTCATCAAGGAGGCCTTCTTTTTCCGCATATGCCGCCACATATCCAATGCCCTGATGGACAGAATCCCATGGTTCCAGTTTATCGGGGATGATGAAACCCGCCTTCATATTTTTTTCCTATGTTTTCTCTTTACCAGCGCGACCCACAGCCGCTTGTTGATTTAGCATCTTGATGGAAATCTTTTTTCCAGGCTCAATGAAGAGGTAACTATATTTCAACCATCGTCCAGCATGCAAGAAAAAATCAAAATGTAAAATATTTGTAAAACCATGGATCTCTGATTGGCCTCTCAGCCTCATTCATGTCACATGATGAATCGATGGCAAGGCTGGTGAAAAATTCTATTTTATTTTAGAGGAGATCCCCGTTGAATTACACTGTTTTTGATACGCCCGTGGTTCGAACTTTTTTCCGCATCCTGTCGATCCTCATCCTGAAACTCGCTGGATGGAAGGTCTCCGGACACGTTCCCGATATCCCCAAATTCGTCATGATCGCGGCTCCCCACACCTCCAACTGGGATCTTCCGTATACGCTCTTCGTCGCCTTCGCCATGAAGGTGAAGATTTACTGGATGGGCAAAAAAGAGCTCTTCAGACCACCCTTTGGCCCTCTTCTTAGATGGCTGGGAGGTATTCCCATTGACCGGTCCAAATCGAACGGCGTTGTGGGCCAGTCGATCCAGCAATTGCAAGATGCCGAAAAACTGGTTCTGACCGTTCCGCCCACCGGGACCCGGAGAAAGGTCATGCACTGGAAAACCGGTTTTTACCATATCGCCCATGGCGCCGGCGTTCCGATCGTGCTGGGCTTTCTTGATTATGGGAGAAAGATGGGGGGTGTCGGCCCGCTTTTCTATCCCACCGGCGATATCAACGCCGATATGAAAGAGATTCAGGCCTTTTATAAGGATATTCAGGGCCGTAATCAGGTGCAGAGCGTCACCCTGGCTGAGGAATCGGATGATAGGCCTCTCCCTGGTTCAAAATGAGAGAGTGGCGCGCCGGATCATTGATGGAGATCAATAATTCCTGTCCATCGGCAAGGGAACGGCTCCGCCTGGCCTCCTTCGTGGTTTATGCGGCGAAATCGATGTGCTGAAGGAGTCCCATCCCTCCGCTTTCCTTGAGATAAACACCTGTTTTCCGGACCTGGGCCATGAGGTGGTTTTTCTCGTTTTTCAGATCAAACGCGGTTTCCGCTGTTCCTATATAGATGGCTCCCACATCGACCGATTTCAGGTTTATCAGACGATCCTTGCCTTGAGCGTGTTCCCACAGAGAAAGCTGGGCGTAAATGGGGTCGTTTTCGTCGATCCAGTTATTTTTGTCCTCATCATAGGCGGCAAGCTCCTGGAAACCGTCACCGGTTTTAGGGCCGAAGAGTTCGCTGCCGTCGTTGACCTTGCCATCTGTGTTCTTGTCGAAAACAAGGAATCCGTTTCCTGGGGCAAGCTGGCGGATCGTTTCAGCTTCTCCATCCATGGTCAGATCGAATTCAAAGCTCATATCTTCCAGCTCCGCCGCCCTTCCCGCGTAGTTCATGACCAGGGGATCGACCATGGGAGGGGCCCCCTCCTGGAGTTCAAGGCGTTCTTCGCGGAAATATTCCCGGCTCATCGCAAGGTCCATGGAAAAGGAGATCTCTTCGCCATCAATTGTGTTGACGATGCCCTGGGCTGAAAAATGGGTTTGTTCGGATTCATAGTATGATTCGTAATGGGTGTAGCTCATGCCCCACGCCTGTTCCGGGGGGGCTTGCATCGCCTCTTTCCCACTCTCTGCTGATATCGGAAGCGCCGCCGTTTCGCCAGTGGAGGCATCCATCCTCGTGATTTTAATTTCCTTGCCGGTTAAGGCTTCGATGAGTCGTTTAAGAGCCAGGAGCTTAGGGTCGAAGGTTTGTTCGTCTGGATCCAGAATAGCCTTATCAGCGCGTTGGCTGGAAAAACCGGTTGTGGATTCTTTCATGGTCAAGGGGGCTTCTCCCTGGGCCATGGCTGAAATAGTCACCGGGTCCGAAGGCGGCATCCGTTGATCCGAATGGGTGTTTTTTGTTTCATTCGATAGGGAGCGGCTCTTTGTTCCCCACTCCCTGAGCTTTTCGGTTTCCTCTTTTTTTTCTTCATAGACACGCGATGACGCCAGATTGATGGTGTAACGGTCGATTCTCATAAAAACCATCCCTTGCTTTTGTTATGGTCAAGGCCTCCCTGCCTTGATTTTCGCGGTGATCTCAGAGTATCTACGCCATTCAGGTGTGATCTGCTCTGTATGCGCCGTGAAAGTGAACCACGAAAACCGTATTAAAATCATCGGCTGTGTCAGGATTTTTCTTTAAAGGGCTTCAGTTTTTTACTGAAGCGTTCAGATGATGGGTCAGTGCGTCCAGGGCCAGGAGATACCCGTAAACGCCGAATCCCGAAATTTGACCCACCGCCACATCGGCGATCATGGATTTATGGCGAAAGGGCTCCCGTTTGTAGATATTGCTTAAATGGATTTCGACCACCGGCAGAGAAATGGAGAGAATCGCGTCCCGGATTCCGATGCTCGTGTGGGTGTATGCGCCCGGATTGATGATAATTCCCTGAAACGTTCCGAAGCAGGCCTGAATTTTATCGATGATCGCTCCCTCATGGTTGGACTGGAAGGGAGTGATGGCTATGCCTCGTTGTTTCCCGGCATCCGTCATTTGTCTGTTGACATCATCCAGGGTCTCCGCGCCGTAGATTGCGGGCTCCCGTTTTCCCAGCATGTTGAGATTGGGGCCGTGAACCAGAAGGATTTTTTTTTCTTCTCCCATCGCTGTTTCTCCTCATAGGGGTTCAAGCCGCCCTCCATATTTCGGGAAGGCGGCCCGGAATGAATGTATGGTTCTTAAGCGATCTTTTCCCGCAACAGGGCGATTGTCTTTCCATAATCGCCGGAGCCGAAGATGGCGGAGCCAGCCACAAACACATCGGCTCCCGCCTCGGATAGCTCCCCGATATTCTCGAGGCCCACGCCGCCATCCACCTGAATGAGAATGGAACGGTTCTGTTCACGGATCATCTCTTTCAGCCTCTGGATCTTGGAAAGGGCGCTTCTGATAAAAGATTGCCCCCCGAATCCGGGGTTTACGCTCATGAGAAGCACGTAGTCAAGCTCTTCCATGACCCACTCGATGGCGGATAGGGGGGTCGATGGGTTTAGGGCCACTCCCGCCTTTTTCCCGTGGGACTTGATGAGCTGGAGGGTCCGGTGCAGATGGGGGCAAGCCTCCGAATGAACGGAGATCCAGTCCGCCCCCGCCTTGGAAAAATCAGGGATGTAGCGGTCCGGGTGTTCGATCATCAGGTGAACATCCAAGGGAAGCGCCGTTATTTTCCTGCTGGCCGATACAATGATCGGGCCATAGGAAATGTTTGGCACAAAATGGCCGTCCATCACATCGATATGAATCCAGTGGCAACCGGCTCTCTCCACAGCCTTGATATCTTCACCCAGTTTGGTGAAATCAGCCGATAAGATGGACGGGGCGATCAATTTCATTTCTCTTCTCCTAAAAAAAAGGTCGATT
>JAGVHJ010000366.1 GCA_020056645.1 Desulfobacterales bacterium | reverse complement strand
CTCTCTCTCTCGCTCTCTTTCCGGAACCGCGGATGGCTGCTGAACGGGGGATGGCTTGGCTTCCTGATGCGCGGTTTTTTTGGTTTTCGCTGGAAGCGTGATATAGGTTTCCCGGTTTCTGATGAAACCGGTTCCGCCTTCAAAGGCGATGTGGAGCCATCCATCCATCTCTTTTAAAATATCGACCTTTGCGCCTTGCTTGAGGAGTACGATCGAGGGATAGGTGGTTCCAGGTCCACTTCTGACATGAAGCCAGTCCGAGGCGATCACCCCCGATTCTTTGGCCGATTTGAGCGTGGTCACCCGGGGCGCTGGAGGGGAAGGTTTGGGAGGGGCCTCTCTGGAAGAGAGTTTCGACGGCGATTTCCGGATATGAATGTAGCTCTCTCTGTTCCGGATGAATCCTGTCTCTCCCTGAAACTTGATCTTAATCCACTCCCCTTCTCCCGCCATCTTCAAAATCGATACACGGTTGCCCTGGGTTAACTGACGGGTTGACGGGTATTCCTGGCCGGGGCCGGAACGGATATTAAGCATGGCCGCCGATACGACTCCCTCCAATTGTTTCGCTTCTTCCGCCTGAAGGCAGAAGCTCGTCAGACTTTGAACAATTATGCCGGTCAGGGCGCATTTAAGTATTGTTTTAACGAAAGATGGCATCCTATCAATCCGACAATCATGCTTCCCAGGAAAATGGCAAAAAAAGCCCAGGCAGGGAAAAAATGGATATTCATTGCATATGCTGAAAGATTTTTTTCAAGATTGTCCACGACAAACACATAGGGAATGTAGAGCAGTAAAAGACCGGTAATGCCGCCAATTCCTCCCTGAAGCATACCCAACATGTAAAAGGGTATCTTGATGAAATCATCCGACGCCCCAACGAGCCTCATTATTTCTATCTCTTCCTTTCTCGAATATAGGGCCAGCCGAATCGTATTTGCAATGATAAAAACAGTGACGATAAAAAAAATAACGCTCATGGTCATGCCTGAAATGGAAATCAGGTTAAAGATATGGATGAATTTTTCGAGCCATTTCTGACCATACTCCACTTCGTTCACATGGGAAATCTCCTCCACGGTTTTTGCGATCGTCTCTATTTTTTCCCAGCTTTGAGTCGCGGGGATCATCCGGATCTCCAGCGTATTCGGCAGGGGATTTTTCTTGAGGTTTTCAAAGAGAGAGGCCTGCCGTTTCATCCGGGATTTGAGTGACTCAAGCACCTCTTCCTTGGAATAGTAGGAAACGGTCTTGACGCCGTAGATGCTTTCAATCTGATGTTTCAGATCGGCGATGGCCGACGCTTCCAGATCGGCTTCAATATAGGCGAAGATCCGGACCCCATCTTTCCAAGCGTTCATGACTTCGCTGATATTCAGGAAAAAAAGGCCGAAAAGGCTCACCATCAAAATGGACAAGGCCGTTGTGATCATGGTCGCCGCGTGCAGCACCTTGTTTTGCATCATGTCCCGAATGGCGCGCTTGATAAAAAATACCATTTTTTTTATATCATCCTAAAAGTTCAAGAAGGGTCCTTCAATGTGTTCGTGAACAAGCTGCCCCTGTTTCAAAACGATGATTCTTCCGGTGGACCGTTTGATCAGGTTCTGGTCATGGGTGGCGATGATAATGGTCGCGCCCCGTTTATGATATCCCCTCAACAACTCCATAATGGCGGTGGCGGAATCGGGATCGAGGCTTCCCGTGGGTTCATCCGCCAGAATGATTTTCGGATCTCCCACAACGGCCCTCGCGACGGCCACGCGTTGCTGCTCTCCCCCTGACAGGCTCAGCGGGTACGCGTTGATTTTACTTTCCATGCCGACGGTCCTCAAGACGCTGTTGACTTTCTTGGGGATCACCCGTGCGTTCATGCCCGACACCTCCAACACCAGGGCGATATTTTCATAGACGGTTTTTGAAGGGATCAGTTTGAAATCCTGGAAAATGATCCCAAACATCCTCCGCAGAACGGGAATCCGTTTCCGATCGATTCTGGAGAGGTTCATCCCTTCAATAATGATCTGCCCCTCCGATACCGGTTCGGCAAGATATAAGAGTTTTAAAAGGGTCGATTTGCCAGCGCCAGAAGGCCCACTGACAATCAGGAACTCATTTCTGCCGATATCGAGCGAGAGATCGAAAATGGCGTTTTTTGTCGGGTATCGTTTAAAGACATGAAACATGCGGATGATGGATGTCTTTTCGCTCATAGAGTGTGCGTGGGTTGATGCCCCGTGTGATGGTTAAAGTCCGTTCGAAATCCGCCTGTTGTCAGGAACATGAAAGATTTATTACTTTGGCCTATTTTTTCGTTAATTTATTGAAACCATTGATCTTGAGTGCTGGTGTTCGCTCTCTTTTTATGAACGAAAGCCACTATACAGCAAAATTTGATAAATTTCATCAAGTTTTCACCTTTTATTGCAGGGAACCGGGTAAAACTAAAATATTACACTCGATGTTCAAGTTTTTGTTAATTTTCCCAACTCCGGCGTTGGAAAAAAATGTTGATCCTCGAAATACCTCATGTATTCCTGCGGTCAAAATTTTTT
>JAGVHJ010000206.1 GCA_020056645.1 Desulfobacterales bacterium | reverse complement strand
TAAAACGTCTTGAAGAGGAAACCAAAACAAAAGGTGGAATCATCATCCCGGACACCGCAAAAGAAAAACCCGCTGAAGGAACCGTGGTTGCCGTTGGCAAAGGAAAAGTCAGCGAGGATGGGAGCGTCATTCCCATGGAGTTGAAAACGGGGGATCGGGTTCTATTCAGCAAATATGGCGGAACAGAAGTGAAAATCAACGGCGAAGAGTATCTCATCATGGGGCAGGATGATGTCCTGGGGGTTGTTGAATAACAAGGTTTTAAGAGCAACAAGAGAGTAAATTGGTTTTTTTAAAAATATCATAACATAAGTGATGGAGATAGAGTTAACATGGCGAAGATAATCAAGTACGATGTAAAGGCGCGTGAGGCATTACTGAGAGGCGTGAGAACTCTTGCAGACGCAGTGGTCGTGACCCTTGGACCCAAGGGCCGGAATGTGGTGATCGAAAAATCATGGGGAGCGCCCACCGTGACCAAAGACGGCGTAACCGTTGCAAAGGAGATTGAACTCGAAGACAAATTCGAGAACATGGGCGCCCAGATGGTGAAAGAGGTCGCAAGCAAAACCAGCGATATGGCTGGCGACGGCACCACTACCGCGACCGTTCTTGCACGGGCCATCTATGAAGAGGGTCAGAAACTCGTGGTTGCGGGGAACAATCCCATGTCGATCAAACGGGGAATCGAAAAAGCGATTGAAGTGGCGGTAAAAGAACTCGCGGCGATGAGCAAGCCCACCAAAGATCAGAAAGAGATCGCCCAGGTTGGCACCATTTCAGCAAACAGCGACACCACCATTGGTAACATCATCGCCGAAGCGATGAACAAAGTCGGCAAAGAAGGCGTCATCACCGTGGAAGAAGCCAAATCCATGGAGACCACCCTTGACGTTGTGGAAGGAATGCAGTTTGACCGTGGTTACCTTTCTCCTTATTTCGTAACCGATACGGAAAAGATGGTGGTCAATCTCAACGAGCCATTTATTCTCTTAAGCGAGAAAAAAGTAAGCAACATGAAGGACCTTCTGCCGGTTCTCGAACAGGTCGCAAAGATGGGAAGACCGCTTTTGATCATCGCCGAAGATGTGGACGGTGAAGCCCTCGCGACACTGGTCGTCAACAAACTTCGTGGCACTCTGAGCGTGGCCGCGGTTAAGGCGCCGGGTTTCGGAGACAGGCGGAAGGCCATGCTTGAGGATATCGCAGTTCTCACGGGCGGACAAGTTGTATCCGAGGATCTGGGAATCAAGCTCGAGAACATGGATCTGGATAGCCTGGGAAAAGCCAAGAGCATC
Source organism: Desulfobacterales bacterium (assembly GCA_020056645.1). Lineage (GTDB taxonomy): Bacteria > Desulfobacterota > Desulfobacteria > Desulfobacterales > JAHIVH01 > JAHIVH01. Next base: position 1,879 of record JAGVHJ010000206.1, on the reverse strand, counting down.
GTGATCGACAAGGACAACACAACAATTGTCGACGGCGCGGGTGAGAGGACCGCCCTTGAAGGCCGTGTGAAAATGATACGCGCCCAGATCGAAGAGACCACCTCCGATTATGATCGGGAAAAACTTCAGGAGCGTCTTGCGAAGTTGATCGGCGGCGTCGCCGTCATCAGCGTGGGAGCCGCGACGGAAACTGAAATGAAAGAGAAGAAAGCCCGGGTTGAAGACGCATTGAATGCAACCCGCGCCGCTGTCGAGGAAGGAATCGTTCCCGGAGGCGGTGTCGCCCTTGTACGGTGTATCGAAGCATTGAGCAAGATCGATATCAAGGCCGAAGAAAAGCTGGGTGTGAAAGTCGTGATGAGAGCCATAGAAGAACCACTTCGCATGATCGCGAACAATGCGGGTGTGGAAGGTTCCGTTGTCATCAACGAAGTGAAACAGAAAACCGGCGCTTATGGGTATAACGCCGCAACGGATACCTATGAAGACCTGATCGAAGCAGGTGTCATCGATCCGACAAAAGTTGTCCGCTTCGCCCTGCAAAATGCAGGAAGCGTCGCCTCTTTAATGCTGACCACCGAAGCCATGATCGCGGACAAGCCGGAAGAACATCCGGCGCCGCCGATGGGTGGAGGCGCTCCGGGTATGGGCGGCATGGGCGGCATGGGCGGAATGATGTAGTCTTTTTCCCTGCCGGGATGATGTGATTTATAATTAAATGTAAAAAGGCCCCGTTTATCGAGCAGAAACGGGGCTTTTTTCTTAACGCGTTTCCAAGAGATTTTATTATGAGTGAATCTTCTTGACACCTCCTGTAAGCTTATATAATTTATGCTGAATTTTTTTTTTGGAGTATCCTGAATTATTTGGAGCGTAATCATGGTTGCAGAATCGACGGATTTTATTCAGATGATAGGCAATGCGGGGCTCATCGTCAAACTGGTGATGCTGATCCTTCTCTTTTTTTCCATAACCTCATGGACCATCATCATCATTAAATATCGATATATCAGAAACGCATTCAGAGAATCGCTCGCCTTTTCGGAGTCCTTCTGGTCGAGCAGAAATCTGGCGGAGGCGTTTGCAAACGCCAAGCAGCTGCGGTCGAGCCCCGTGGCCAATATTTTCCGTACTGGCTACCAGGAACTGAAAAAATTCAGCAAGCCCCAGTCTCCAGCTGAACTCAAGTCCTCCGTCAGTATGGTTTCCCTTGGGTCTCAATTTGAAGGCATATCCAATATCACTCGCGCCCTCCGTCGTTCCAGCAATACGGAAATCACTAAAATGACCCAGTTGGTGCCTTTTCTCGCCACCGCTGGAAGCACGACACCCTTTATTGGGCTTTTTGGAACCGTTTGGGGAATCATGAGCGCGTTTCACGGCATAGGACAGAGCGGATCCGCCAGTCTTGCCGTGGTCGCTCCGGGCATATCCGAAGCGCTCGTCGCCACCGCCGCAGGCCTTGCCGTGGCGATTCCCTCTGTTATCGGTTATAATTTTTTTATGCAGAAGATCCGGGTGATCGATACGGAAATGCAGAGTTTCTCGGCGGATTTTTTAAACATCGTTGAGAGAGATATTCTGCGAGCGAAGGGGAACAGCTGATGGGGCCTCTGGGAAATAACAGTGATTTGATGGCGGAAATCAATGTGACCCCCTTTGTAGACGTCATGCTCGTTCTTCTGATTATTTTCATGGTGACCGCTCCCATGATGGTTCAGGGAATCAATGTCGCTCTTCCTGAAGCGGCGGCGGGCGCAATTGATACTGAAGAAGAGTCCCTTCTTCTCTCCATCGACAAGGAGGGGGGCGTTTTCATCAACGATGTGAGGATAGAGCTCGATTTTCTTCAGCAGAAGTTGGGAAAGATCCTTGAGGG
>JAGVHJ010000155.1 GCA_020056645.1 Desulfobacterales bacterium | reverse complement strand
TTATTCCATTTTCCACTCAAGATGACCCCAAGGCGGCACGGAGGACCGGAGCATCCATGATAAAACCCTTCAGCATGTCGGCCCGGATCTGGATGAACCTGAGCCTTCTGATTCTTGGATGCTTGGCCACCTTGACCTATGGCGTCTACTGGGGACGATCCTTCGAGGATCAGCTATTTCGGGTCTCGATTCTTCTGGTTCCTTCGGGTATCATCGTCACGCTGATCCTCTTTTCCTACCTCATTAACCGATCCATCAACCGGCGGCTCAAAAAAACCATCATTCTCGAAAAATCGGTGGAGCAGGCCGTTGAAGGAATCGCCGTTACGGACATGGCGGGAACCCTTATTTTCAATAACTATGCGTGGGCGGTCATGCACGGGTATGAAATCGACGAGCTGATTGGGAAAAACATGTTCGAATTATGTGGCATGATTGACCTCTCCCCGGATGAGAGGCGCTCCCGGAAGTTTGCAAGCGTTGAAGGAGAACATCCCAAAAAAGACGGCACCTTCTTTCCTGTCATGCGGAGCACCCACCTAATCGAAGATGAGCAGGGGGAGTTTCTCTGCATCATGGTCAGGGACATTTCCGCCAGAAGACTCGCCGAAGAGGCCCTGAAAAAGGCCCATGACGAGTTGGAACTGCGGGTGGCGGAGCGGACCCGTGAACTCTTGATCGCGAAATTGGAGGCTGAAAAGGCCAGCGAACAGGCGAAACGGGCCATGGACGCCGCAGAGAAAGCGAACAAGGCCAAGAGTGAATTCCTGGCCAACATGAGTCATGAGATCCGGACACCGCTGAACGGAATCATCGGCATGACCGAGATCGCGGGTCAGACCAACCTGGATGAGAATCAACGGAACATCTTCAACCTGATCGATGCCGAGGCGGTGGCGCTCCTTGGCATCATCAACGACATTCTCGATTATTCCAAAATCGAAGCCGGCATGATGGAAATCGAGGAGATCCCCTTTGACCTTCGGACCCTCATGGAGGATGTGGCCGGTGGAACATCGGTACGGGCCGCGCAAAAAGGGATCGAGTTTATTTTGTTTCTTCCGCTGGGAATTCCCACCCACCTGATCGGAGATCCCGGACGGCTGAGACAGATCCTTGTCAACCTCACGGGCAACTCCGTCAAGTTCACTCACCAGGGTGAGATCATCGTCAGAGTTGAAACCCTGATCAGCTCGGAGAGCCACGTCACCCTCAAATTCATCGTTCAAGATACCGGCATCGGCATCCCCAGGGACAAACAGGATGTCATATTCAAGAGTTTCACCCAGGTGGATGGTTCAACAACCCGGAAATACGGCGGAACAGGCCTTGGGACCACCATCTGTAAAAAACTCGTTGAATTGATGGGAGGAGAGATCTGCTTCTCAAGCGAAGAGCATAAAGGCACCACCTTTGTTTTTTCTTTAAGCTTCAGGACCCAGGATATCCAGGAAACAGAAATTCCAGAGGATCATGTGGATATCTCCGGCCTAAATGTGCTTGTGGTGGATGACATCTCCCTCAACCGGGACATTATCATGGAGTATCTGAAATCATGGGCGTGCCGGACCGTGGAGGCGGAGAGCGCGCTTTCCGCCATTAACAAGCTCAACACCTCCATGACCGAAGAAAAATTCGATCTGCTGATCACCGATTTACAGATGGCTGACATGGACGGTTTTGAACTGGCCCGGACCATCCGGGGAATGACCTACTACAAAGAGCTTCCAATTATCGTCTTAACCTCCGTGGGTCTACTGGGCGATGGCCGGAGCTGCCGGGAAATCGGCGTCAACGCCTACCTAACCAAACCGGTGAAAAGCGGTGAACTGAAGCGGGTGATCGAGTCGACCATCGGAAGCATTGAAACGGAAAAAACCGAGACCCGGCCCGGATTGATCACCCGCCATACCTTGATTGAAAAGCAGCAGAAACATAGGCGCATCCTTCTGGTGGAGGATTATCCCACCAACCAACAGGTGACCATGAGAAATCTCATGGCGGCCGGTTATGACGCGGAGCTGGCTGAAAACGGCCTGGAAGCCGTGAACCTCTTCCGGAAAAAACGGTTCGACTTGATCCTGATGGATATGCAGATGCCGGTGATGGACGGTTACGAGGCCATCGGCAAGATTCGAGAGATCGAGTCCAAATATAATGTCGATGAACCCTCCGAGCCCCCCACGGCGATAAGAATTCCCATCGTCGCCGTCACCGCCCACGCCATGAAAGGGGACCAGGAAAAATGCATCGACGCGGGAGCGGATGACTATCTCACCAAGCCATTGCGGAAAAGCAAGCTCCTGGCCGTCATCGAGAAATGGACCAAGAACAGAAAACCGGAAAAAGAGATGCTGGCCGCGTTCCAAGAGGAGCCTCGCGGGTCCGCCGAATCCCCCAAAGAGGCGAGCGCGCCTCCGCCGGTGGTCTATGAAAAAATCCTGGAAGAATTTGATGACGATCAGGCGTTTCTCTCTGAAATTATAAAAGGTTTCCTGAAAAATGTGAAAGTCCAACTGACCGCTATTGCAGAGGCTATCCAGAAAAAGGATGGGGAGACTATCCGGAAAGAGGCCCACGCCATCAAAGGAGGCGCCGCCAACCTCATGGCCATTGATCTCTCTAAAGCCGCATCGGCTTTAGAAACCCTTGCCAAAAGCGGGAGCCTCGATCAAAGCGATCTCTTATTGGAGAGCCTCGAAAAAGAATTTGTGCGATTTGAAAATTATGTTATAACTAAACTATAAAAGTTTGTAACTGTTCAGTCTGGCCTTGTTTTAGTGGCAAAAAGGCCCTTTTGTGAAGTGACATTTATTTTTTTCGGATGAGAGCTTCGAAGGCTTTTTGCGTTAAAACTGGCAAACGGTTTGAGGCCTTCAGGCCTTTGTTTTCGCCATTTCAGCAAAAAACCAAGAAGCTCCCGAAAAAAAGTGCGGAACGAACAAAACGGGCTTTTCGCCATCGTGATGAATAGTTGCTGAATCGTTACAAAAATTTAACCTTTTCTCCCGAACATCAGCCCTTTGCGACACATCCGGATGCAATCGACCGGCGAGAACCAGAAGCGTGGTTCCCGATCGTATCTCTTAAAGAGGAGGATATATGAAAATACTCGTTGTCGACGACGAGCTTGTGAGCAGAAAAAAAATGCATAAGATCATGGAGCAGGCCGGTGAATGCGAATCCTATGAAAAAGGGGCCGAAGCCTTTGAGGCTTTTAAAAACGCCCTGGAAGGCGGAAATCCGTTTCAATTGATTTCGCTCGATATCGTCATGCCGGACATGAGCGGCATTGACGTCCTTACAAAAATCCGCCAGCTTGAAGACACGAGGAAGATCGAAAGGCCCGACCGGGTGAAAATCATGATGGTGACCTCCCATTCCGATCAGGAAAATGTCGTGGCCAGCCTCAAAGCCGGGTGTAACAATTACATCGTAAAGCCCTTTGACAAGGAAAGGGTCTTTTCCAAGATTGCAAGTCTAGGCTTTCAAATCGGATAATCGTCACGGATTCTTTATCCTTCCTGAATCCGGGTTGACCGGTTAACAACAAAAAAGAGAACCCGTGGAAAGAACCGGCATTTCAATGCTTCCGGCGCAAGGTGAATATGACGAGTGATACGATAATCCATGCCATATGTCCCTCCTGTAGCGAAAAAAATGGGGTCGCCCCCTCCTTTATCGGTAAAAAGGTGATCTGCCAGAAATGCGAGACGGTGTTTATCGTTTCTGGTTCCGGAGAAAGAAGCAGGGCTTCTGCGGAAAGGAAGAGCCAGGAGCCCTTGCCGGAACTGATTCCCATTGAATCGATATCTCAGCCGCCAACGCCGGGATCCGGACTCCCGTCCGATCCCGGCCAGATCCCGGTGATCGCAAAACTGGCCTTGATTTACAAATTCATCGACAAGACCCAGTGCATGAAGGTGGTGAGCCGATGGCAGCAGGAAATCCATGCGGGAAAAAAAATCTCCATCGAAGATCTCTTTAAGATCATGGGGGTGTTGACCCCGGCGCAAATCGACCATCTGAATGCCTCCAAGGAGTATCTTGAAATTAAAAAAACAGATAAACTTCTCTGCTCCCTGGCCGTGGAAAAAGGGTTTATCCAGCCCGCGGAGGCCGCCATGGCCATGGATGCCCAGGCTAACGCATTCCGGGAAAAAAAGGTCTCTCTGAGGGCGGGGGATATTCTCGTGAAGGCGGAGATCCTGACAAAAAACGAGCACCTGATCCTGTTAAAAGAGTGGGGAGAGTATGCCCGTCAGAACCCGGATGCGCCATCCCTACCCCCTGTGGAACCAGAGCAGGAAACATCGGCCCTGGATGAAAAGGAGCCTGGAGAGGCGATCCGTATCC
>JAGVHJ010000490.1 GCA_020056645.1 Desulfobacterales bacterium | reverse complement strand
GTCCCGCTTTTTAAAAGCGGGCCGCCAGAGGCATAAAAAACGCTATTTTTATGACTTCCTTTCCCTTTATCACTCGATATCGAGCATCACATAACGCGTATACTTTGTGTCGCTCAGTAAAAAGAGGATTTTTTTCGATTTCTTTGAGTTGTCAATGGCCTTGATCAGATCCTTGGTGCTCTTGACCGGACTTCGGTTGACTTCGAGAATCAGCATGCCTGGGCGGATTCCTGCGGCCTGGGCAGGCGTGCCCATTTCCACCTCTGTAATGAGGACCCCTTCCTGTTTGTCGTAGCCGAATTGTCTGGCAAGATCCGCTGTCAGGTTTTGCACGTTCATTCCCAGTCGGGTGAGGGTGTCGGATTCGGCGGCCACTTTTATTTCTTCATCTTTCAGTGACCCCACCATCACCTTGAACTCCTCGTTTTTTCCGTTTCTGATCGCCACCACCGCCACTTTTTTATCGGTTTTCGTCAGGCCGACAAGGTTACGGAACTGCTGGACGCTTGTGATTTCCTGGCCATCGAACCGGATGACCACATCTCCCCGTTTCATACCGGCTTTTTCCGCCGGCGAATCTTGGGAGATATCGGCGATGAGGACCCCTTTGGTTTGCGGGTCAAGATTGAAGGATTTGATCATGTCCGCGTCAAGGTCCTGAATCATGACCCCAAGGTATCCCCGCGTTACCGACCCTTTTTCGATCAGCTGATCCTTGATCACCTTGACCATGTTGATGGGAATGGCGAACCCGATTCCCATGTACCCGCCGCTTCTTGAAAAGATGGCAGAGTTGATGCCGATGGCTTCACCGTCGATGTTAACCAAGGGGCCGCCGGAGTTGCCGGGATTGATGGCCGCGTCTGTCTGAATAAAATCTTCATAGTCCGCGATCCCCACCGCGTTTCTGCCTTTTGCGCTGACGATGCCTGCGGTGATGGTATGGGAGAGGCCAAAGGGATTTCCCACGGCGATGACCCATTCACCAACCTCAAGGGTATCTGAATTCCCCAGGGGAAGCACGGGAAGCTCTTTTGGGGCGTTGATCTTGATAATCGCCACATCCGATTTGGGATCGGTCCCGATCCGTTTGGCCTCATACTCCTTTTCTCCTTCAAGGACCACCGTGATTTTATCCGCTTCTCCCACAACATGATGGTTGGTGAGGATATAACCATCTTTGGAGATAATGAAGCCCGACCCCTGGCCCGTTTGTTTACGGTCTCCATAAGGAGGAACTCCGTGGGGCGGCCTCAGTCCGAAAAAGCGTTCGAGAAACTCTTCTCCATAAAGATCGAAGGGATTGTTGTAGGGCGCGGCCCCGCCCTCCTGTCCAGGTTTGGGCGTATATTCGACTTTAACAAAAACCACCGCCGGCGACACGCTCTTGGCGATCCGGGTGAATGCCTGGGAGGTTTTTTTTACAGACGCGATGTCGTCACTTCCATTCAGGGCGAATGCAGGTTTGAAGAAAAGCGTAACCAATAATGTGAAGGAAATCATCATGAAAACTATTTGTTTTTTACTGCGTGGGAAAGGCATATATCCTCCTTGGCCAGGGTCTTTTGGAATCGTAGGATCAGAAATGGGCGCGAACGTTCAATGAATTTAAAAACAAGCAGTTTATATACACTCTCCTTGAAAATGTCCAATGAAAATGCTTTTTACTATCGATTATCCGTAAGATTTGTATTATAGTCTGCCGCATTGTCATGAACCGCAAAGAAAGAGGGCCTATGAACCGAAAAAGCGCTTGCCTGATTGTTCTTCACTGCCTCTGTGTTTTTATATTCACCGCGTGCGCCACCGTCCCCCTGACCGGGCGGTCCCAGCTTCTCATCATCCCCGACGCCACCATGCTTTCCATGAGTTTTCAGCAATATGACCAGTTTCTGAAATCCAATAAGATGTCGGGTCAAAGCGGGAAGGTCCACATGGTCAAACGGGTGGGAGAGAATATTCAGCGGGGGGTGGAGAGCTATTTCAGCTCCAAGGGCATGAGCCATCTTTTGAAGAATTATAAGTGGGAATTCAATTTGGTGGAAAGCGAGGAAGTGAACGCCTGGTGCATGCCGGGCGGCAAAGTGGTTGTCTATACCGGCATTCTTCCGGTGGCCCAGGGTGAAGAAGGACTCGCTGTCGTCATGGGCCATGAGATCGCCCACGCCATCGCCAAACATGGGGGCGAGAGAATGAGCCAGGGACTTATGGTCCAGATGGGAGGGGTGGCCTTGTCCCAAGCGATGAAAGAAAAACCCCAAACCACCCAGGCTCTCTGGATGACCGCCTACGGCGTGGGGAGTCAGGTGGGCCTCATGCTTCCTTACAGCAGGCTCCATGAAACCGAGGCGGACCATCTGGGGCTCATCTTTATGTCCCTTGCCGGATATGACCCCCATGCGGCCGTTGGGTTCTGGGAGCGGATGGCCGTTGTCGGCGGAGGGAAAAAACCGCCCCAGTTTTTAAGCACCCACCCGGCGGACACCACCCGGATTCGTCAAATTAAAAAGCTTCTGCCAGAGGCCATGACCTATTATAAAGGAACAAAATAAAAAAATGGACGAAACCAAACCACCGGGTGTCACGCTTTTTCCGGAAGAAAGACTCAACCCCTATTTCCCCATCCAGCTCTGGGCCATTGGCTGGCTGGGTATTCTCAAATCGTGTATCTGGATTTTCACAGACCCGTCCGGCTTGCAAGAGCCCTTGACGATCATGGGTTTACGATATCTCGTCATGACGCTCCCCTTGTTTTTTTTCAGCGTTGGCCTCTTTCATAAGAAAAAGTGGTCCGCATGGGGCATGGGCTTTTCGGCCATGCTTGAAATCCTTTTTTTCCTCTCTTACCGGGATACCCTGAGCACGCTTGTCCTTGATCACTTGACGCCGATCAATCTGGTCTTCTCGGTGATCATTTTTATCATTAACGGCCCCTTAAGCGATGTGATCATCTTGATAACGATTCCCTTTATCCTCAGATATACAAGGAGTTGACACCCATAACAGCGGTCTGGCGACACGCTTTGCTTCCCACAGGCGAATCTTTCTAAAGTTATTCAATAACCGGTCGATATAATGGAACATCCACCAGGAAAACGGCAACGATTAACACCTAAGGGAGATATCAGAGATGAAATCCAGACAACCTATTCTTCGTGCGGGACTCTTTATGTGGGGTATGCTTGCGATGGCGGGTGTGGGGCATGCGGCCACAACCAGCGTGACGGCCACCGCCATCGTGCAGGCGGCCACCTTGTCTTTGGCCACGGTCACCAACATGAACTTCGGAACCATTATCGCCACCGGCGTGCCCAGCCAGGTGAGGATCGATGCGAGCGCGGGTGCGGCGACGCCGTCGGTGGTGGGAGGAACGGCCACTGTCTCGGGCGGAACCAGCGGCCTCGTGAGCGTCACGACCAATATCAACGCCAATGTGAC
>JAGVHJ010000290.1 GCA_020056645.1 Desulfobacterales bacterium | reverse complement strand
AGTTCCGGTCAATTGAACTGATACTATAAATACCCTGATATCTTTTGATAAATAATGGATAACAGGACGAAAACGGGTATTAAATCATATGACCGGAACGATAAGAGTAACATAAAGGCTAATTCAATGACTATTTTAAAGCCTCCGAATTTACCCTCCGGGGGCCAGATTTAAAAAATCTGGACAAATGGTTTTTTTGGCCTTGGTCATTATTCCGGCCATTTGGAAAGGTCGTGCCGGGTCGGATTATCCCGTAGGGTGCGTTCCACGCCCCCATGTGAGAAAGAGGGGATGGTGCGTAAAACGCACCCTACGAAAATACTCTTTTCGCCGGTTGGTGGCCGAAACGATGATCAAGGCCAAAATCACACTCACTTGATGACACATTGATTTTGCACTGGTCTTTTCGAGTGAATGAATTAAAGGGGGGGGGGTGGTTCTTTCCGCTTGACATGCTTTATGGATTTAGCGTAAAAATCCAAAAATTTCACTGAACAAGCGTTAAAAATCACCCTTCTTCAAGGAGATAAAAAAACCGTGAGCTATTTTGAATTAAAACAGGATGGAAATGTCTTTATATTGACCATGATCAACGGCGACAAGGACAACACCTTCACCCTGGAGTTCCTGAATGAACTGAACGCCCACCTGGATGAGGTAAGCCTATCCACCGGAAACAAAGCCTTTATAATGACTAGCAGCCATCCCAAGACCTATTCCACGGGCATCAATCTGGACTGGCTCATGACCCAATCCCCAGAGCAGATGAAGTTCTTCGTGGATACCCTGGATAAAACCTTGATTCGGTTGGCCCTCTTGAACCTGCCCACCATCGCCTGCATCACGGGAAACTGCTACGCGGGGGCGGCCATCATGGTCTGCGCGTTTGATTTCAGATTCATGAGGGAAGACCGGGGCCGCTTCTGTTTTCCAGAGGTCAACATCCGGATTCCCTTTACAGAGGTCATGGACGAGATCATCGATCTTCTCCCCAACAAACAGGGCTTGAAAACCCTGGCGCTCACCGGACAGGCCATGGGCGGACTCGAATGCAAGGCGAAGGATGTGGCTGATGAGATTTATTCACAGGAGGCGCTTCCAATCAAAACCCTGGAATTTGCAAAAGCCATGGCGGAAAAGGACCGGTCAACCTATACCCGGATCAAGTATGGATTGAAACCGAGAATTTTCGCCCGAAAAGACCAGAAATAGGTTAACCGCCACACCATGCGAATCACCTACAACGCGCCTGTGGTGCTCACCTACGCGCTCATCTCCATAGGCGTTCTTTTTTTAAACAACCTTTTCCACCCAGGATTGATCAAGCAATTTTTCGTGGTCTACCCCCACGTCCGCTTTTCAGATCCAATTCAGTGCTTCCGGCTGGTCTCCCATATCGCAGGCCACGCAAGCTGGGACCATCTCTTGTCCAACTTCTCGCTCATCCTCCTCATCGGCCCCCTTCTCGAAGAAAAATATGGCTCGCGGAAACTGTTTGAAATGGTTGTCGTGACCGCCCTCATCACCGGCCTCCTGAACGCCTTTTTCTTTTCAACAGGGCTTCTTGGGGCAAGCGGCATCGCCTTCATGCTGATCCTTCTGGGCTCCTTTTCCAACATCAAGGCCGGTGAAGTGCCCCTCACATTCCTCATTGTGGCGGCCCTCTTTCTGGGGGGAGAACTAATCGCCGGCATGAAGAGAGACCACATCTCCCAATTCGCCCATCTGATCGGCGGTGGCATGGGGGCGCTCTATGGTTTCTTCAGAGTTTAAACACCCCTTTCTCCTCAAGAAACAATGGCGGAAGAACCGCATAGAGGTGTTTGGAGATTCAAACAGGTATCCGGTTACATACTGTAACATTAACTACCTACAATTATACATTTTTTTTCCCAGAAACGGGCAGTCTCCCTGGCTGTTCCCCAGAAATATTTTTTAATAACCGTTTGATTTTTATAAAAAAATTAATAGATACACCCATATAGTTCCGGATTCGGCATTAAAATTGCTGTAAAAATTTAGGAATAAGCGTGGCGGAATCTCCATCTGGGCAAGGGGGAGCCAACATTAAACGATAGAGGCTGGAAAAGGAGGTGAGGGTAAGAAGGGAAATGGTGTAATACCAAAAAAATTCAATTGGCAATGATCTCACCGGTTGCTGTGGAACCGGGTAAGCAAGAACAAAATAGGGTTTCTCATACATATGAACTTGACTTACAGGGCAGGGTTTTTTATTTACATAAAATCAAAATTGGCTGGTGTGTTTCATGGACCATCGATTCAGTCGCCTTTTCCATGACCCAGGAGTGATTTCGGGTGTGTCGATCACCCTCCCCGAGGTAAGCTTAAGGAAACTTCGTTGAAGAGTTCAGGAGTGGTGCAAAACGTGTTAGACAACGGCGGCAGACGATCAGGATATGACAGAAGGGAGTTTTCGTATTCAGGCCATATTCCTGAACGAAGATCGGTAAACGACCGCAGAATCGGACAAGACCGGAGAAGTGGACAAGATAGGCGTTCTTTCCAGAAAATCAGCGTCATGTTCATCGAAATGAGAAGCGGTCTTGAAAGGCGTCGTATGTTGGCAAGAACGCTGCATACGGAATCCACCGCCTAAGGCCCCCGTTACAATCTCTCTTTAAAAACTTTTAAATTTCCCTTGCAGGATGGAATAGAAGTAATGTATATTTTTGTAAAAACAATAAACGGTGATCTCGGTCACCAACACCTTTTTTTAATGGAGTGAAATAAAAAAATGAAAAAACTGATTATTTTATTACTAAGCGCAATCGCTATCACAGTCGTAGCAGGGTCCAATGCTTCGGCACAATCCTATATTTTTAGTGACGATTATGCCAACTGGCCGGGACAAACCGTTACAGATACAGGGGACATGCATGGTAATTTTCCTAACGTTAAAGGCATGACAGTCAATATTAATGACAACAAAACTTTGTCTTCCGTGATCATCAACATTGACAACCGGCACAACTACGGAACTGACATAACAAATTACACTTTGCCTGACTCTCTCTTTATT
>JAGVHJ010000346.1 GCA_020056645.1 Desulfobacterales bacterium | reverse complement strand
GAAACGGTCGCCCTTCTGCACCAGAATGGAATCCTCCATAAAAATCTGGCCCCCTCTTCTATCCATATTGATCCTGAGACAGGCGATACGACAATCGCTTGTTTCGGCGCACTATCTGAAATTACAAAAGAATTTTCCGATTTGTATGACCCGGAGGTGATCCAGAAGTATCTGCCATACATCTCTCCAGAGCAGACCGGACGGATGAACCGAACCCTCGACTACCGGACCGATTTTTATACCCTGGGTGTCACCTTTTACGAAATGATCACCGGCCACAGGCCTTTTTTATCGGATGATCCCATGGAGATCATTCATGCCCATTTGGCAAGGCCCCCCCTATCGCCCACCCGGAAAGATCCTTCCATCCCGGAGGTGGTCTCTGAGATCATTCTCATGATGATCATGAAAACACCCGAAGAGCGGTATCAGAACGGGTTTGGCCTTTCAGCCGATTTGAAGAAGTGTCTCTCCCGTCTCGTGGAAAACAAGTGGATCGCCTCGTTTCCCATCGCAAAGCAGGATATATCGACCCGCTTTTTGATTCCCCAGGTTCTTTATGGACGAGACAAGGAGAAGGAGGCGCTGGTTTCGGCGTTTCAGCGCGTGACCGAGGAAACAACGGAGCTGATGATCGTCTCCGGTCCTTCAGGCATCGGGAAGTCGGCGTTGATCAAGGAGATTCAGAAGCCAGTCATGGAGAAACGGGGATATTTCATCTCCGGAAAATTTGAGGAGTTCAGGCGCGGAACCCCATACAGCGCTATCATTCAGGCTTTTTTGGGCCTGGTGGACGAGGTGCTGATGGAAAGCGATCATCGGATAAATGTGTGGAAAAAAAATTTGACAGAAGGGCTCGGCATGAGCCGGAAGTTCATGTCAGACCTGATCCCCAGGCTCTCCCTCATTCTGGGACAGGATGACTCGCCTTCGGACACCCAGGGAACGGAAACCAAAAGTCTTGTTTATCAGGCCTTTAAAAATTTTATATCCATCTTTTCAAAAGGGGCTCATCCGCTGGTGATGTTTCTGGACGACCTTCAGTGGGTGGACACGGCGAGTCTCGCCCTGATCCGGCGGCTCATGATCGACAAGGACGTCCCCTATTTTTTATTGATCCTCACTTACCGGGATGACGAAGTGGACGAGTCCCATCCCCTGATTCAGACCCTTTCGAAAATAAAGAAATCAGGGACACGGGTCAACTCCCTTTCCGTTAATCCATTAGATGTGGAAAGTGTTACGCAGCTGATTTCCAATCTGTTGCGAACCACCGAAAAAGCAGCCCTGCCGCTGGCGCGCCTCATTCATCAGAAAACCAATGGCAATCCGTTTTTCATCAACCAATTTTTAAAAACCCTCTACAACGAAAAGATGATCGTTCAGAAGGCGGAAACCGGCTGGCAATGGGACGAAAAAGCGATAAGCCGCATGCAGGTCACTGAAAACGTGGTGAATTATATGCTGGAAAAACTCAAGGTTCTGCCCGATGACATCCAGGAAATCCTCAAGATCTGCGCAAGCGTGGGAAACCGGTTCGATCTCGAAACCCTCGCCATCATGCTCGATCTCTCTCTGGATCAGGCCCTTGCAAGGCTCACCCGTGTCATTGACGAGGGGCTTGTCTCGTTGTGCGGCGAGGAATACCGCTTCCACCATGACCGGATTCAGGAAGCGGCCTATTCGCTTCTTTCCGGCACGGAAAAAGTGTCGATGCATTACCGGATCGGCCGTTTTCTCCTGGAACATACATCTGAAAGCGAGCTGGATGATAAGATTCTTTATATCACCAGCCATTTGAACTCAGGCCGGGAGCTTCAAAAAACGCCTGAAGAGCGCTATCGGCTGGCCGGACTCAATCTGAAGGCCGCAAAAAAGGCGTCCGCCTCTGGGGGATTTGAGACAGCCCTTGGCTATATCCAGAATGGCCTTCGTCTCCTTCCGGAAAATAGCTGGGAGGAACGGTATGAGCTGACGCTCAAGCTTTATAACGAAGCAGCGGTTTCCGCCTACCGATCGTACAATACAGGCGAGATGGAAAAAGCCATCGGGAGCGTCATCACTCACGCGAGAGATGTACTCGATACGGAAAAAGTCTATGAAATCAGACTCCTTTCCTATAGTAACCAAAATAATTTTAATGGAGCCAAAAAAGCGGGTTTTGAAATTTTAGCTTCCCTGGGGATCCATTTCCCCGAAGAGCCCGAAAGACGCATCCTTGAAGAGGGGTATGCGGAAATTAGAAAGCACCTCACGGCGGAGGGCGTAAAGTCTCTTTTTTCCCTTCCCAAAATGAGCGCCCCCCGCCAATTGATGGCCATGAGAATCCTGAGTCGCCTCATTTTTCCATTGATGACCATTTCCCATGATCTGGCTGTCCTGACTGCCTTTGAACGTTTCAAACTGACCAGAACCTACGGACGCTCCCACGATATGGATATATCGAATGCGAGCTTAGCTTCCATCCTCTGCGCGACTTTCGATGATATCGATACCGGTTTTATGCTCATTGAAGAGACCCTGGCCCATTGCACGAGCGAGAAATCACGGTGCGCGCTCTCCTTTTTTTACGATGGCCTTATCCGGTTCCGGCGAGAGCCCTTGAGAAACATGCTCGATTCTCTTTTCGAAAACTATGAGAAGTCCCTTTTTCAATTCGGCGATGTTCAGACAGCGGGTCTCTCCTTGAGCATGTACGGAAGCGCTTTTTATACGGGAATTCCTCTTCCCGAACTCGAAAAAAATTTTGATGGAAAAACCGTTATGGCGACCCAGATGCTCTATCCGGTCGCCGTCTATATTTTTCAGCTTTATCGGCAGCAGATTGCAAATCTCATGGGAAATTCCCCAAATCCCGCGAGGCTTTCCGGAAAAATATTGAACGTGGAACAGGTTCTGCCCTTATTAGTCGATTCCAACGCCGTGACGTTGGTCGCCATCACCTATACGCATGAGATCATGGCGGCGTTCATGTTCGAGGATTATGCCTATGCGGTGGAACGAGCCGATCTGGCGGAGCGATATATTGACATCGGCTCAGCGGTAAAGGAGATGCATGTCTGTCCCATTCATGTTTTTTATGACTCCCTCGCCCGGATTGCGGCCTACCCATCCATGGACGCCGAAGCGCGGATGAAGAGCCTTGAGAAAGTAAGGGCGAATCAAGAGAAAATGAAACAATGGGCGCTCCATGGTCCCATGAATTTTCAGCATAAATTTGATCTGGTTGCGGCGGAACTGCTTGCTCTGGATGACGATCAGAACGCCATTCTGTTCTTTGACAAAGCGATTCAAGGCGCGATTAAAAACGAGTATATCAATGAAGCCGCCATCGCCTCTGAGCGCGCGGCCAAATTTCTGGTGAAACGCAACAGGGTCCGGTTCGCAAGGCTCTTTATGGAAGACGCCATCAAGTATTACACCCTCTGGGGCGCATACGGAAAAATAGGAGATCTGGAAAAACGCTATCCGGAAATCACATCTTTTCAAGAAACAAAGGTGTCTCACCGTGAGGAGGAGAAGAACAAGGCTTTTCTTGAGAAGAAACCAGCCTTCAACCTCGATATCTCATCCATTGTAAAAACCTCTCAGGCTCTTGCCAGTGAAATGCGACTCGATAGACTCTTGAGAAATATTTTGAGGTTCGCCATCGAAAACGCGGGGGCTTATAACGGTTTTCTCATTCTTGAAAACGAGGCGGACGGGAAACTTTCAATTTTTTCAAAAGGCGATGTGGATCATGTGGAGATCATAACGCCGGTGCCTGTAAAAGAGAGCGACTCTCTTTCGTCGGGAATCGTTAACTATGTGTATAAAACCGGAGAGAGCGTCATTTTAAACGACGCCCAGGAAGATATCAAGTTCGCCAAGGACTCCTTCATCATCCAGAACAAATCCCGATCGGTGCTCTGCGCACCCATGATTCACAAGGGAAAAATCGCGGGTATTTTATACCTTGAAAATCATCTGGCCACAGGCGCGTTCACCAGCGAACGGCTTGAGCCTATCAAGGTTTTTTCAACCCAAGTGGCTATCGCCATTGAAAATGCAAGGCTTTTGGCCGATCGTGAAAAAGCGGCCCGGCTTGAAACCGAGATGAATATTGCGTCGAATATTCAGACCGCGCTTCTGGTCCATGACGCCGTTATGCCCGGTTACGAGGTCACGACGTTCATGGAACCGGCCGAGGATGTCGGTGGAGACTACTATGACATCATACACACTCCTGAAAATGACTGGGTGATCCTAGGCGACGTGTCAGGTCATGGCGTTACCGCGGGGCTTGTGATGATGATGGCCCAGACATCTCTTCAGACCGCCATTCACGCTTTCCCCAATGCCGCTCCCTCTGAGATCATTACCCGGGTGAACCAGGTGATTACGGAAAACGTGAAAAAACTGGGTGAAGAGAAGTACATGACCATTCTCGCCCTTGTGTCGGACAGGAAAGGCTCCTTCCGTTTTGCGGGCCTCCATCTGGATATTCTGATTTACAGGAAAAAAACGGGGCGCGTGGAGGCCATTCCAACGAGCGGCATTTGGATAGGGATAACAAATGATATCAAAGGGATGCTCACGGACAACGTGGTCCGCCTCGACACGGGAGATATCTTGCTTTTATACACCGATGGGGTAAGCGAGGCCAGAAAGGTGAAGGAAGACGCATCATCGTCACCCGGTCGTCCTCTGACAGAGATGTTCGGTACGGAAAAATTGAAAGAGATTCTATCATCCGGAAGTAGTCTACCAACCAGTGGGATCAAGCAGCGCATTATGGAGAGTCTTGATGGCTACCAGCGGGACGATGACATCACTCTTTTGATTCTCAGACAAATGTAACCAGGGGAATCGCATGTAGAATAGGGCTTGGTGAGTGATTTAAGTAATGGATTGAATTGATTAGCAATGCCTCCGGCGGCCCGCTTCTAAAAAGCGGGGCAAAGAGGTTTTTAGATGGTGTTTATGGAACCTTTATTTGGATATGTTTGGCTACCTTTTCAAAAGGTTGGCCCCCGGCAGGGCCGAAGAAGGCGCGTCCCAAATGCGATTACCCTGGATGGTATGTTTTTCCCCTTGACAAACAAGACGGTCTGGGTAATTGTTTTGTATTGTCGACCACAGTTCAGTATTATAGAATTTAGGTGTGTAACACGCTTTCAACCGGTGTGATTCCGGTCAGGAAATGGGGCATGAATATCGGATTATCAAGAGATCTTAAAAAACGGATCGGTAAAGAGAATGTAAAGACAGATGCCGCTGATCTGCTGGCATATTCGTCGGACGCCACTCACCATTACATCAAGGGGAGGCCCGATGCCGTCGTTCTTCCGCTCACGGTTTCCCATGTGGCTGAAATTGTGGGCTACGCCTCCAAGCGAGGGATTCCGGTGATTCCCAGAGGGGCCGGCAGCGGCCTTGCAGGCGGTAGCACGTCGAGCCGGGGGGGCATTCTCCTTGACATGAAGCGGATGAACCGGGTGATCGATATCAACAAGGGGAATTTCACCGCCGTGGCCGAGACGGGCGTCGTTCTCGCCCATTTTCATCGACTGGTGGAAAAGGAGCGGCTCTTTTACCCGCCCGACCCCCAAAGCATGGCGGTCTGCACCCTGGGGGGAAACGTGTCGACCCGCGCGGGCGGTCCCCGTGGCGTTAAATACGGCACCACGGGAAACTACATCCTGGGTCTCGAGGTGGTGCTGCCGGACGGTTCCATCATTCAAACGGGCGGTTCCTGCGTCAAACAGTCAGTCGGTTATGATATCACCCATCTCATGACCGGATCGGAAGGCACCCTGGGGGTGATCACGAAGGTCATTACCAGGCTGCTTCCGTTACCCGAGGCGAAAAAAACCATCATCGTCAAGTGCCGGACCACGGAGCAGGCCGCCTTCGCCGTCTCCGAAATCATATCGAATGGAATTGTGCCTTCCATGCTGGAATATTTGAGTCTGGGGGCCGTGGCTCTCATGAACACCCTGCTGTCGCCTCCGCTCGTTACGGACGGAGAGGCCTATCTCTTTATCGAACTGGACGGATCTCCCCTTCAGATTGAGGAGGAGAGCCTGCGGGTCAAGGCGGTGTGCGAGGCGCTTTCCGTCATGGAGATCCGCATCGTGGACGATAAGAAGGAGGCGGCCTCCTATTGGAAGGCCCGTTCCAGTCTCTATCCGCTCCTCATGTCGTTCCTCAAAAAGGTGATCGTGGAGGATGTGACGGTTCCCAGAAACCGGATTCCCGAATTTGTCAAAGCCGTTGAAAAGATCGCCGCTTCCACGGGCGTCGCTATCGGCGTGAGCGGTCACGCAGGCGACGGAAACATGCACCCCTCCATTCTCATGGGAGAGATCTCCGATGAGATGGAAAAAAAGGCCCATCGCGCCATTGAGGAGATCGTGGCCTGCGGTTTGGAACTGGGGGGCAGCATTTCAGGGGAGCATGGAATCGGGATTCAGAAGCGGGAGTTTGTCATGAGAGAGATGGGAGCCAGGCAGGTGTCGCTTTTCAAGGCGATCAAGGAAGCGTTTGACCCCAAAGGCATCATGAATCCGGGTAAAATTTGGCTGGATGGAGGAAAAAACCGATGATGGATATAGCCCTTTTCAAGGATATCATCGACAAGTGTTCCCATTGCGCGTTTTGCGAAGCGGTGTGTCCGGTTTTCAGGGAGGATCTCCTGGAGACCCATGTGGCCCGGTCGAGGATGCTGATACTCCGGGAGGCATTGATCGAGAAGCGCCTGCCTGTAACGAAACGGGTCCGGGAAATCGTGAACCGGTGCCTCTTGTGCGGTCAGTGCAAAAACGCCTGTCCCGCCGGTGTGCCTGTGGATGATATCGTGATTGCGGGAAGATCGGCCCTTCAGCAAGGAAAAGGGAAGCTATCACCGAAACGGTTTCTAGTGAATCAGATGATGGCCCATCGGGGCGATGCCCGATTGCTCCGGACCGGGGAACGGATGGCGGCGATGGCCGGGGCGGACCTGACAGATTATCCCCGGTTCGCAAGGACTCTTTTTTCTGAAATTTATCCATCCGGCATTTATGAACCGGTCACTCCCCGGCGGGCCACCGTCGCCTATTACCCAGGATGCGCCACCAATGTGTTCTATCCGGACACGGGGGAGGCGGTGATGCAAGTTCTCTCCCATAACGGTGTTTCCGTCATCATTCCGGATAAATTGGTTTGCTGCGGTATTCCCGCCTTAGCATCTGGCGACATCGAATCCGCTCAAGCGATGATGCAAAAGAACATCGAACAATTGTCCCAGGTGGAGGCGGACTGGATTGTGACCGACTGCTCCTCGTGTCTCATGACCTTAAAGGAGAAAACGCTTTTCGTGATCGATTCCGTGTCCGATGTCCGGCAAAAGGCGGAAGCAGTATCCCGGAAGATGATCGATGTCATGGCCTTCTTAAACGGGATCGGGCTTGTGGGATCTCCGCCATCCCTCGGAGAGCGTGTGACCTTTCATATTCCCTGCCATGCCAAGGGTAAAGAGGGGCTGGCGAATGCGCCCTTCACCCTTCTGTCCAATGTGGAAAAGGCCACGCTGATTCCTCAGGAAGAGGATAGCGGGTGTTGCGGCGCGGGCGGAACCTTTTTTACCGGCCATAAGCGCCTCTCCCAGGGACTGCGGAAAAAAAGGTGCTCAGCCATCAGGCACTCCGGAGCTTCGACCGTTTTAACCCAATGTCCTTCCTGCAGAACCTACATCCAGGCCGGTCTGGGATGTGAAAAAAACGTTACCCACCCCATGGTTTTTCTGGCAAGGGCTTATGGATTTCCTATTTCTCGAATCTGATCCGGCTAAAAAATCCTATCGTATCTATGAATCTGTTTGATCCAGACCTTGAAATCGGTTAAAGGATAAAGTTTGTTCTTAAACGGTTTTATTGACCCATGGACAGGATCAGACATGCACCAAAGAGATTACTATTCGTTATTGAAGATTGAAAAGGAGGCGACGCCTTCTCAGATCAAAAACGCCTACCGGGAACTGGCGTTCGCCTTTCACCCGGACCGGAACAAGGATAACCCCGAGGCGGTGGAAAAGATGAAGGAGATCAACGAGGCCTACGCGGTTCTATCAAATCCGGCCCGGCGGAAAGAATACGACGCCCTGCGCTCCCGGTTTGGCGCGGACGCCCATAGCCGGTTCAGGCAGAGTTATTCGGATCAGGATCTTT
>JAGVHJ010000145.1 GCA_020056645.1 Desulfobacterales bacterium | reverse complement strand
GGCCATCGAAAACGCCAACCTGGCGGCCTGCCGGTTTTACGGATTTAGATATGACCAGATCTCCCGCATGAACATCTCGGATCTCAACACCCTCTCCAGGGAAGAGGTAACTCAGGAGATGGCCCGCGCCCAAAACGAGGAACGGAAACACTTTCTGTTCAGGCACCGGATCTCTTCCGGAGAGATCCGGGACGTGGAAGTCTACAGCGGGCCGGTGGTCATCCGGGAGAAAAAACTCCTCTATTCCATCATCCATGACGTGACCGCCCGGATGGAGGCGGAAAAAAACCTGAAAAAGGCCAAAGAGGAGGCGGAAAGCGCGAACGAAGCCAAAAGTGAATTCCTGGCCAACATGAGCCATGAAATCAGAACCCCCTTGAACGCCATCATCGGATTTTCCGAACTGCTCTCGGCCCTGGTGGCCGATGAAAAAAAAAGGGGCTATGTGGAGGCCATCAAAATCGCCGGGAAGACCCTCCTGACCCTCATCAACGACATCCTGGATATCTCCAAAATCGAAGCCGGCATGATGGAGCTATCCCTCCTTCCCACGGACCCCATGATGATCCTGACCGAAATCAACCAAATTTTCGCAACAAAAATCGAAGAGAAAGGTCTCGACTTCATCGTGGAGATGGACGAAACCATCCCCTCGTCTCTTTTGGTCGATGAGGCGCGGCTGCGCCAGGTTTTGCTGAATCTCACCGGTAACGCCGTCAAGTTCACGGAGAGTGGATTTATCCGCCTATCCATGAGAAAGGGGGGGGAAACAGGCGTCCCCGGCAAAATGGATCTGGTCATTTCCGTCGAAGATACGGGCATCGGCATTCCCGAAGATCAGGCCGGCCTCATTTTTGAAACCTTCCGCCAGGGCGTTGGCCAGAATATGAGCGTTTACGGAGGAACCGGACTGGGCCTTTCCATCAGCAAGAAGCTGGTCGAGATGATGGCGGGCGAAATTCAGGTGAAAAGCGAGCCGGGCAAGGGAAGCGTCTTCCAGATAACCCTCCGGGATGTGGCCGAAGCCCCCTTTTCCCGATATGTGGAAAGACGGAAGATGTTCGATGTGACGACCATCCGTTTCGACCAGGGAACCGTGCTGGTGGTTGACGATATTTTCTCCAACAGGCGAATGCTCCGGGAAATCCTCACCCGGGCCAACCTGACGGTCATTGAAGCGGCCCATGGCGTGGAGGGGATCGCCGCCGCGAAAAAACACCTTCCCGACCTGATTATCCTGGATATCCGGATGCCGGTCATGGATGGTTTTCAAATGATTCACCAGCTTAAAAAAGAAAAGGCTCTACAGGAGATTCCCGTCATCGCCCTCACCGCGTCCACCCAGAGATCGGACCGTAAGAAAATTCTCTCAGCCGGTTTTTCAGCCTTTCTGTCAAAACCGGTCAACATGACCGCCCTTTTCCGGGAGATCATGCACCACCTCTCTTACACGGAAACGGAAAAGCTTTCCGGGGAGCGCTGCCGGCTGGAAGGGGAGCTGAACACTTTCCAGAAAAAGGAGCCGGTCCAATTCGAACGGTTACGGACGCGCATGGACGACACCCTTTCTTCACGCCTTTCGTGCTTCATGGGGGCCATCAAAATGAAAGAGGCCCGGGAACTGGGTGAACGAGTGAAGGATGCCGGAGAAACTTTCGGCGTCCAGTCGGTGGCGGAAATCGGAGAGGCCCTGATTGACGCCGCAACCGATTTCGACATGACCGCCCTGAAAAAAACGATCACCCTGCTCTCGGAACTATTTTGCAATCAAACAAAGCGGTCCGCTGAATCATTCGACCGCGTGAGGAGCCTTCCCCATGCCCCTTGATGAACCGGAAAACAAAAAACCCCCGATAAACGCCGTTCCAAAGGCTACATTCATCCTGATCGTGGACGACAATCCCCAAAATATCAAGGTGCTGGGGAGCATCATCGGAAATGCGGGTTACGAGGTCGCCATCGCCATGAAAGGTGAAGACGCCCTTTTGATGATGGAAAAGGAGCCTCCGGATCTGGTGCTTCTCGATATCATGATGCCCGAAATGGATGGATACGAGGTGTGCCGGAAAATCAAGTCAAAACCGGCCACACGGGATATTCCGGTCATATTTCTCACCGCCCGGAGAGAAACCGAAGATCTGTTGAAGGCCTATGAAGCGGGCGGCGTCGACTATGTCACCAAACCTTTTGACGGCAGGGAGCTTCTCATGCGTGTCAGAACCCATGTGGAGCTGAAACTGGCCAGGGAAGAGATCAAAACCCTGAAAGGGATCATTCCCATTTGTGTCAGCTGCAAAAAAATAAGAGACGACCAGGGGTTCTGGAACCAGGTTGAAAGCTATATTTCGAAAAGAACCGACGCGGCTTTCAGCCATGGATTGTGCCCGGAATGTGAAAAAACCCTTTACGGCGATTCGGAATGGTATCAGAAGAAAAACCGGCCTTGATCATCGTTTCGGTCAATTTGCACAACCCGGCTTTTCTTCCATGAGCTTGGCGTGGCTCCGGGTTGGCTCCTTTCATAGTTACGAGGCAGAGCCTCGTAACGAGAAAACGAGAAATAAAAACGGACGCTGAAAAGAAGGGCTGATTCAAACGATATGTTAACCCCCTATGGGAGGAAAAGAGATGCTTAAAAACATGCTCCGCTTAAAATTTATCATCCCCGCGGTGTTCGGTTCCACCGCGCTTTTTGTCTTTATTTTTTTTGGCCCTCCGGATGTGTACACGCTCACATCATCGCCCGCGTTCTGTTCTTCCTGCCATGTCATGGAGTATCAGTACGACGCATGGCTCAAGACCGGGCTTCACCGAAACATCAAATGCGTGGAGTGCCACCTTCCCAACGATAATTTCCCCAACCACATGGCCTGGAAAGGGATCGACGGGACAAAGGATGTGATCTTCTTCTATGGCCGGCTCTTTTCCGAGCCCATGAAAATATCGGACCATGGGAAAGCCGTCGCCCAGAAAAACTGCGTCCGGTGCCACGGGGAGATGGTCTCCCGGATCACCCTTGGAGAGAGGACCTGCTGGTCATGCCACCGCAGGGTAACCCATAAAGCCCCGCTGACCGGGGATCTTTTCTGAACATCAAAGGAGAGCAATCATGACACGAAAAATCGATCTCACACGCATCGCCATGACACTGGTCTTATCCGTTTTCCTGTCGGCCTGCGCGCCTGACCGGCCGGAACAGGTGAAAACCGGCGAAATTCCCAAGGGGGAGTTCGACCCGGAAGCCTGGGGAAAGGTCTACCCCCTTCACTATGAATCGTGGAAAAAAACCCAGGAGCCCAAGCCAGTGGGCCTGAGTAAATACAAGAGGGGCTTTGACGAGGACAACATCGTATACGACCGGCTGAGCCAATTGCCATTTTCGGCCTTGTTATACAATGGATGGGGATTTGGGATCGAGTACAACGAGCCCAGGGGCCACTATTATGCTCTCACCGACCAGATCGAAATCGACCCGTCCCGGACAAAGGCGGGGGGCGTCTGTCTGGCCTGCAAAAATCCCTATCATAAAACCTACACCGAAAAATTCGGCATGAAATATCTGAAAGCGCCTTTCATGGAGGCGGTCTCCATGTTTCCGGAAAAAATGCAGAAGAGCGGCCCGGCCTGCATTGATTGCCACGAGCCCTCAACCATGGGTATCCGGCCCAACAAGAGCCACCTTGAAAGGGGCCTTGCCATGATAGGGAAAGAGAAACCCGGACAGCAGGAGTTGAGAACCATCGCCTGCGCCCAGTGCCATATCACCTACTTCGTTCCCAGGGATCAGGATATGAAGGTCTCCGGAGACGTGAATCTGCCCTGGAGTAAAAGCAGCTGGGGCAACATATCCGTTGAAAATATCATCGAAGATCTTCTCTCCGATTATCAGCGCATCGAATGGACCCAGAAGGTGACCGGTTTCGGAATGCCCTATATCCGGCACCCCGAATTCGAATTCTTCACCCGTCAGAGCACCCACTTCAACGCCGGCCTTGCCTGCGCCGACTGCCACATGCCCTATACCCGCTCGGGGGTCAGTAAGATCTCCGACCACAACGTGACCAGCCCCTTGAAACGGGAAATGGCCGCCTGCGCCCAGTGTCACACCGAAGCCGCCTCATGGCTGAAAAAACAGGTGGGGATCATCCAGGATAGAACCGCCTCTTTACTGAACCGGGCCGGATACGCCACCGCCTCCGCGGCTAAACTCATCGAACGGGTCCATGCCGAAAAGGAAAAAGGGTTCTCCCCAGACCCGGCGCTCTATGAAAAAGCCGTCTCTTTATATAAACATGCCTTTCTGCGGGTGGTTTTTATCGGGGCCGAGAATTCCATGGGCTTTCACAATCCCTCCGAGGCGGGACGGATCATGGGCGACGCCATCCGGTTCGCGTCCAAATCGGAAGGACTCCTGAGGCAGATTCTCGCGATGGGCGGATTTCCCGTTCCTGAAAAGATCGATTTAGAACTCCCCAAATATCTCGACAACCGGGGAACGAAAAAACTGATGTTCAAGAAAGAACAAGAGCTGCCCGACCCCTTTGGTCTGGAATCGCTCTTTTCCGAACTGCCATAAAAGGTGAACATCGCGTAAGGATTCAGTATAGCCTTGCTATAGCCGTAAAAAGGCCCTTTTGTGAGTGACATTCGCTTTTTTTTCGGACGAGAGTTTCGAAGGCTTTTTGCGCTAAAACTGGCGAACTGTTTGAGGCCCTTGAGCCTTTGTTTTCGCCAGTTCAGCAAAAAGCCAAGAAGCTCCCGAAAAAAAATGAGAGGCTCCCATTCCCCCAAAAAAAGATAAGGACCCCACATTGAAAAAAATTAAAACCAGGGTGATTGTCATTTTAGTGGGTGTTTTCTGCTGCTTTTCAGCCCTTGATTATGGAATCAAACGTTTCATTCTGTTTCCCAGTTTCTTGGCCATTGAGAAGGATCAAGCCATTGAAAACGCCAAACGCGTCACCCAGGCGGTCCAGAGGGAGCTATTTCACCTGGATACGCTGTGCCACGACTGGTCTGCCTGGGACGCGACCTATGACTATGCAGCCTCTTCTTCAGATGCCTATATCGAGGAGAATCTTCCGGAAAGCGTTTTTTATGACAATCAATTGAACTATATCGCTATTCTGAACAAGGATCGAAAGGTCTTATATCATAAGCTCCTCGCGCTTTCGGAAAAAAAGCCGATCACCATCGACGATTTTCCAACGGATCGCTTTCCAGAATCCCATCCCCTGCTCTCATACGGGCTGGAGGGTCATGCCCTTTCCGACGTAAGCGTGAAAGGCCTCTTTATGACGAATCAAGGCCCCATCCTGATCTCTTCCCGTCCCATTCTCGCCAACAGAAATGAAGGCCCCATCCGGGGAAGCATGATCATGGGGCGATTATTGAATCATGAGATGGTTCAGAAAATCAGGGAACAAACCCGTATCGATTTTTCGATCCACCCGATGTCGCCGGAATCGATTCCAGCCACACGAACCCATATTCCAGGCCAGATCACAGAGAGTTCTCCCTATTTCATTCAAACGGAAGGGGACTCTTTCCTCAAGGTTTATACGGTTTTAAATGACCTTGAAGGGAAACCTTCCGTACTCGTTGAAGCAAACAACACCAGGGCAATATCGATAAAAGGCACCCATACGCTACAGAAGACCTTTGTTTTAAAAATGGCGCTCAGCGTCATCATCGTGGCGCTCCTTTTGATGATCCAGCAAACCGTCTTTAACAAAATTGCAAAACTGACCCACCATGTTCAGACGATTCAACAGACCGGGGATCTGTCACGGAGGATCGAAACACCCCCCCAGGATGAGATCGGTATCCTCGCCAATGAGTTCAATCATCTTCTCAACCAATTGAATGAAAAAACAGCCAAGAGCAGGCGGTTTGAAGAAGAGCTTCGGGAAAGCGAGGAGCAGTTCCGGTCGATTGTGGAAAACTCCCATGACGGCATTATCCTCGTTGGATCGGACTATAAATTTCAGTATGTGAATGACGAGTTCTGCAAAATTAGCGGCCGTTCCCATGATGAGTTGATCGGAGAAGATTTTCGGGTGGTGCTGGACGCTGAAAGCATTGATCTTGTTTCAGAGCGCTACAGACAAAGACAGCGGGGAGAGAGTGCTCCCGCCAGATATGAGTTTAATATTCTAAGGAAATCAGGGGAAAAAAGACGGATAGAGTTTAACGGGAGTGTCATTAAGAATTCCAACGGTCAGGTTAAAACCGTGGGGCAACTGCTCGATATCACGAAAAACAGAGAGGTTGAAGAGGATAAAAAAAGGCTCGAGATGAAGCTCCGGCAAGCCCAGAAAATGGAGGCTATCGGCACCCTCGCGGGAGGAATCGCCCATGATTTTAATAATATTTTATCTGCGATACTGGGATATGCCCAACTGACGCTTATCAATTCCCAGGGAAACGAAAAAATATGTAAATATATCCAGCAACTTATCGCCTCAAGTGACCGGGCGAAAAGCCTTGTTCAACAGATCCTGGCATTCAGCCGCCAGACAAAGGTTGAAAAAATTCCCGTCGATATCGGTATGGTGTTTAAAGAGGTATTAAAATTGATCCGGCCCTCGATTCCAGCAACCATCGCGATTACTCACAATGTGGCTTCAAACCTTGGGGCCATCATGGCGGATCAGACACAGATTCACCAGGTGCTGATGAATCTGTGCGTCAATGCTTCCCAGGCCATGGAAGAGATGGGCGGTGAGCTGCATGTCGAACTTCTTCCGGTGGAGCTCACCGGAGAGGATGGCGTCACCGGCGGAACACTTGAGCCGGGAAAATATCTTCGGTTGACGGTAAAAGACACCGGCGTCGGAATGGATGAAGAAACGATGTCGCACATTTTTGAGCCCTATTTTACAACCAAAATCATGAAGGAAGGAACCGGCATGGGGCTTGCCACGGTGCACGGAATTGTCGCCGACTGCGGCGGTGATATAAGAGTGGCGAGCACGCCCGGCGCTGGCGCAACCTTTCAGGTGTTGTTTCCTGTTGTTGAAAAAGAGGCGACCACCGTAACAAACGCCATACTGGATTTGCCGACAGGCACCGAACAGGTCTTGTTTGTGGATGATGAAAAATTCCTGGTGGATATCGGCATCGAGATGCTGAAGGATCTGGGATATAAAG
>JAGVHJ010000458.1 GCA_020056645.1 Desulfobacterales bacterium | reverse complement strand
ATAATCGTCATTCCAAACAGAAACCGTTTCTGGGCGGCCATTTTTTTTTTGGGGAATCATGGTCAGGAAAAAAATCATGGAAATGGTAAAGCTCGTGATTCCTCCCCGTGACATGGTGAAAAAAAGCGATATGGCGCCCAGGATAAAGGCCCCGCCATAAAAAAGATAGGGGGTTTGCTCCCGGAAACTGAGCATGTCCACGATTTTCTCCCGCCAAGAGCTGTAGGATACCAGGGGCCGGTAGTATAAAAAAGCGGCCAGCAAAATCGGCAGGGTCATCTCCATGAGTCCGGCATAATGGTTCCGGTTGACATAGGTTCCGGACAGGGGTGTTGGGAACCGTTGGATGATGAGCCATTGGAACAGGGACAAGGATGAATAGATGGCGATAAAATAGATAATGGTTCTGATGGTTTTTTTAAATATATCTCCATTGGAAAGAAACTGAATGGTCATGACGTATACCGCAGTGTAACAGGCATAGCGGAAAAATTCGGAGACCGACGCCCTGACGTTTACGGAAATGGGGAACCACCAATTGGGCTCGAATATGCCGATGGTGTCATGATACAGATGGTATGAAGCGGGAGACACATATTTGACGATTACCGGAGGCAGGGGAATCAATTGAACCAACATGTAGAGCAGAAGACAAGAGAGCGGTAAAAGCCCTGGCGTCTGAAAAACAGGAGCGCGATCTCTTGCGGCATGGGAAAAATAGAAAATAGATGCGCCAAAGGCCACGATCACCATCGCCGCTTCCGGTCTTGTGCTGACCGTTCCATTGCAGACAGGTGTGAAGATAAAGAGGGCAATATACAGAAAATAGCTGAACTTAAGCAAGGACATGGACTCTCTCACCCTTCAAAATGGCCGATGGGTTTTCAATGAATAGCCGGTTCGCCGCCGATTCGCCGATGAGTTTTTTTGTTTTTTGGAACGCTTGCGAAAAGCTGACCGGCCGTGCTTCAGGTGAATGGGCGTCGGAAGCCATAATATGCACCCGGTTTTTCCGGATCAGATACTCCGAACAGGCCTGGACCTCTCTTCCAAAATAACCGGTTATGCTCCCGGCGGTCATCTGGATCAGGGCTCCCTTGTCGATAATTTGGGATATTAAATCGGGCTGGATAATGACGGAAGGGTTTCGTTCCGGGTGGGCGATGATGGGGATAAATCCCAGGAGAAGAATGTTGAAAACAACCGTTTCGGAGATTTTGGGAAGATGGGAGTGGGGAAATTCGATGAGGACATAAGGCGTCTGATTGATGGAAAACTGTTTCAGAACATCCGGAGACTCATGGTACAGGTAAAAAATTTCACCGCCGGGAAGAATGGTTATGGGAATATGATGGTTATTGAGTTCATTCTGAAGATCGGAGATCTTTTGTGAGACCATGCCAGCCGGAAAGATCGTACTCTTCACATGGGGCGTGGCGACGATGTGAGTGATCCCCTCCTTGAGCGCGGCCCTGGCCATTTCGACGGATGAAGTCATCTCTGCCGGACCGTCGTCGATGCCCGGCAATATGTGGCAGTGAAGGTCTATCATGGGGTGAATGATGCTCCAATTCCTATCCTTCGCTTTTATAATAGTAGTCGTAGTTGTAAGCGTAATTATAATAGTAGCTGCCTTTGTCAGCGGTGACGCCATTGATCACGACTCCCAGCACATGGCTTTTCACTTCGTGCAGGGCTTTTAAGCTTTTGTCAAGGGTTTCAAAGGTGGTTTTTCCGAATTTCGACACAACAATCGTGCCGTCGATCAGTCTTTGGAGGAGGAGACTATCGGAAACGGACAATATCGGCGGGGAATCAAAGAGAATGAAGTCGAATTTTCCCTGGCAGGCGGCGATAAAACCATCCAGGCGTTTTGAGGACAAGAGTTGTGCAGGGTCCGGTGGAATCGGGCCGGAGGTCACCACCCTCAGGTGGTCAACAGGTGTCCGGCTAATAACCGATCCCTCGCTTGCACCCGCCAGAAAGGAGCTCAATCCGGCAGTGTTTTCCATCTTGAAGAGTTTATGGAGTTGGGGTCTTCTTAAATCGCTATCGATCAACAAGACATTTTTTCCTGTTTTTGCAATGATAATAGCGAGATTGGTGGCCAGTGTGGTTTTTCCCTCACCTGGCGCGGCGCTGGTGATCAGGATTTTTTTAGGCGGCTTTTCCGCTGAGGAGAGGAGGATGGAGGTTCTTAAGGCTTTGTAGCTTTCCACATAGGATGAACTCTCCTTATTGATAATCGCGCTGGGAAGAGCGTCGTCGCCGGATGCTTCTTCTTTCTTCAAGGCGTCATGTTTCAGGAGCGCGAGAGACCCGAGGACAGGCACGCCTGTCCGTGTTTCCACGTCGCTTGGAGATTTGACGGTATTGTCGAGGTATTCGAGAAAGAAAGCCATTCCAACGCCCCCAAAAAGGCCAAGGACAATTCCCAGCAGGATATTGCGTTTGGTGTTGGGTTGGGAGGGCGCATCCGGCGGCGTGGCCTTTTCAACGATCCAGACATTGGCGGTATTGGTTTGCTCGGTGACGGAGAGTTCTTTCAGGCTTTTCATGAGACCGTCGAATAGGGAGCGATTGGACTCGATGTCCCGCTTCAGCATGCCGTACTGGATGAACTTTTCGTTCAACTTGACCGCTTCCGCCTTTGTCTTATCGAGAAGGCCGCGGATATTGTTTTCATAACTGATGGATATGTCGTATTCGTTCTGAATCGATTTTCCAATCCGATCGATCTCCTGCTGCCTTTTCTGTTTAAGGATGGCGACCTCCTCGCGAGCCTTGATCATGTCCGGGTAGCGTTCGCCATAGATTTTGGATAGATCCGCCGCGCGCTGTTCCGCCCGATTGATTTCAGTCCTCAGAGACTGAATGATGCTGCTTTCAGCGATCGCTGGAATGGCATCGGCATCCTCCGGCTTGATGCTCTTCAATTTGTCGTAAACCGCCTCCAGTTCTTTCCGTTTGGTTTCAGCAGCCGTAAGCTTGAGGCTCAAATCGGCCAGTTTTTGGGGAATAATGGTCGCCCTGTCTTCGATGGTGACTATATCTTTTTCTTTCATGTACTCCT
>JAGVHJ010000487.1 GCA_020056645.1 Desulfobacterales bacterium | reverse complement strand
CTTTACGTTGTTTATGGCCTATTGCCTTCAGCACATTTTAGAGACAAAAGGCAAACACAGCATCCAGATTCTGAAGTATGGCGTCGTATCGATAACGGCAACCCTTGTAACGATGTGGGCGGCCGGTTATTTTGTCATTAAAGTCGAATCCGCCAGGGGGGGATATTTCGGCCATTTTTCAATGAACATGTTGGCTCCATTCAACCCTATGCCATTGAATTACCTAACATTTCTTAGAGATTTTCCCTTGGCGACAAGCGGCCAGTATGAGGGGTTCAATTACCTGGGGATTGGCGTGCTCTTGTTGATGCTTATTTCAGCATATGAATTCCCAAGGCATAAGGAGGCGTTCAACAAAAATCGTCATCTGCCGTTGCTTCTTGCCTGCATCCTTCTGTTTTTATTATCCCTTTCAAACAAGATAACCTTTGCCAACCATGTTTTGGTTGAGATCGATTTACCAGACAAGATTCAGCATATGCTTGGCGCCATAAGATCCAGCGGACGGCTATTCTTTCCGGTTTCTTACACCTTGATCTTGTTTTCACTTGCCGTTCTCATTCGTTATAACAGCGCAACAAAGGCATTTTTTTTTCTGGGAATGATGCTTTCGCTCCAGATCATCGACCTTTACCCGATATATTGGGGCGTCACGCTGGAAAAACAAACCTGGAGTTCCCCCCTTAAATCCACCCTATGGGGAAAATTACTGGAAAATACCCGGCATATCGTCTTTGTTCCCGCGATCACAGATGCGGAGGCATATATCCCCTTCGCTCTGTTCGCCGGATATTACAACAACACGATCAATGTGGCCTATACGGCAAGAGGCGATTCCAGAACACACTATAAGAAAAACTTGCTCGAAGATTTTAAAAGAGGAACTCTTTCCAAAGATTCATTGTATATTATTCGAGACCGTAGCTTGTATCAGAAACCGCCTTCGGACGATTTCATGTTTGGAGAGTTGGATGGTTACGGCATTATTTCAAAACGATGCGCCTCTGACGATTTAAAACCTTGGCAAGCCCAAGTCAAAAGAAGCGAGGCCAACACTGTTTGGATTGATAGAGACCAAGAAAAGTACACCCTTAAAGAACTCATAGAAAAATTTTCCGGAGTGGGTTATGTCATTTTCTTATCTGTTCGTGATGACGCTGCCGGAAAAATACCAAGAGACTTTGTAAATCATTTGAAAAAAATTGGAAGCGATATTGATTCGTTGAAATTACAAGGATCTTATGCGGCCGTAATTACCGACGGGAAAATGATGGTGGAAAAAATTGATAATAGCGCCAAAGTGGCATTTGAATATACTATTGGCTCTTATCATGCAAATATCATAAGTGCCGGTAATCATGTTGGAAACGACTCTATTATAACAATAAATGGAACCTCATTATCTCCGAACAAAAGAGGTTTCAATGTTATCGTGTTAAAACTGGATGACAGTAGTGTCAAACAATACAACTATGATACGTTTTTGTTTCCTAACCCTGCGGCGGGTTGTGATTAAAAAGGAATCAAGTGAAATTACGACCCTGCAACCCAAGAAAACCGAATCCTCCAAGCCTCACCCCCCTGCTTCCGGCTACGATTCGTCTTGGGGCGTTTCTCGGTCTAAAATGATCAGGGTAATCGCATATATCATTCAGACGGTTCTGCTATATTGGCAAGAGATCCTTTTGTGAGTGACATTGGCTTTTTTCGGACGAGAGTTTCGAAGGCTTTTTGTGCTAAAATGGACTTGTCGCCACCTGGATAAAAAGGTGCTGAATAGTTGCCTGGGGAATCGCATGTAGAATAGGGCTTGGTGAGTGATTTAAGTCATAACTTGAATTGATTATCAATGCCTTGGCGGCCCACTTTTAAAAAGCGGGGCAAAGAGGTTTTTAGATGGTGTTTATGGAACCTTTATTTGGATATGTTTGGCAACCTTTTCAAAAGGTTAGCCCCCGGCAGGGCCGAAGGAGGCGCGTCCCAAATGCGATTACCCTGGAATAGTTGCAAGTTTTCTTGACAGAAAATCACCCGTTGGATAGAAACAGACACCCGCTTCAATCTGAAACCGAATCGAAGACGAACGCGCCCTTTCTTTCCGGCGGATGGGGGAAGAGGCGCACTTGCCATGCAACCAGAAAAGAGGAGTCGTACCAGGTGTGGGACAACAGCGTCATGAGACCGTAATTGATAAACTGATTGTTCAGATTTTCAACCGTGAACTGAAAGCCGGAGAGAAGCTGCCCACCGAAAGGGAGTTATCAAAGATTTTCAATGTGGATAGGACCTCCCTCCGGGTCGCCCTAAAACAGCTTCAGTCCATGCATCTCATCGATATCCGCCAGGGAGACGGCATGTATGTGAAAGAGTTCCTGGATCATGCGGGCATCGACTTTCTGGAGCGTCTCTTTCTCATGGACATGAACGGTCAGAGGGACCAGGTGGTCGACGGGTATATCTATGACGAACTCTGGGAGTTCTGGATCGAATTCCTGCCAACCATGCTTGTGGTCGCCGCAAAAAATTTCTCCTCCCGGAGCGTCAAAGAGGCCATCTACCTTCTGGATGAAGAGCTGAAACATATCGACGACAAAGAGGTTATCGTCGCCATGGAGCTCAAAGGACAGGAGATGGTGGCGAAGGCCACCAACAATATCATGTTCATCCTTCTCACCAACGCGACCCGGGAGGTGAGAAAGAAGATGCTTGAAAAATTCGTGGAAACGGTAGGGATCGAGACGGTGAGGGAGCATATCCACTTGAAAAAGGAGATGGTCAACGCCCATTTCACGGGTTCCATGCCGGAGATGATTGAGGCTGCGGGGAAATACCAGACCGTTCTCAAGCAGTTGAGGGTGCAGATGAGACGGCTCTCCACCCGGAAAAGCGGCGATTCATAGAGAGAACACCCCACCAGAGAGATTCCAACACCCGATAATTCCACTTCACATTCAAAGCGCTACCGTTGTTGACTGCGTCGTTGGCTCCTCGACCTATTCCATATCACCTCTCCGGGGCCTCCTCCTTGCCGCATTGGCATCATCTCGAATGCACAACAATGGTAGGAAAAAAGTAACTGTTCAGTATGTCGTTTAGTGGCGAAAAGGCCCTTTTGTGAAGTGACATTT
>JAGVHJ010000246.1 GCA_020056645.1 Desulfobacterales bacterium | reverse complement strand
GGCTTGCTCAATCATTCTCTCTTGAACTCAGATCGGAAATAAGGAATTCATGAAGCCCAAAAATCCTCTCTCCAATAATAAAAAGAGCGCTCTATTTTTATGTGTCATCCTTATTTTAATCGCGCCCTTGGCCGCAATCCTTTTTATTCGTTTGGAGAGCTCCGCTCCTGAGGTCCACCTGAACATTCCCGAATCGCTCCTGGGCGCCTCCTCCCGGATTACAGGCGATATCGCCGATTTACAGACAGGATTGAAAAAACTCCACATCGCATTGATGAAGGGGGAGAAGGAGGCGCTCGTTCTTCTCGATGAAAAATTTCCGGCGGGGATGATCTTTAAGGGAGGAACGGTCTTTAAAAAGAGCGTCGACCTTCTGGTTGAACCCAGAAAATCGGGCCTGAAGGATGGCCCCATTGTCTTAAAAATAACGGTTGTGGACTACTCATGGCGCAAGTGGTGGAACGGCAACAAGAGTGTGGTGGAAAAACCATTGACCATCGATACGGCGCCCCCTCAAATCAATGTTCTGACCAAAGCGCATAATATCAATCAAGGAGGCATGGGGCTGGTCATCTATAAGATGAACGAAAAGAATACGAAAAACGGCGTCTATGTGGGGGACCATTTCTATCCCGGATACTCGGGGTGCTTCTCCGATGATCAGATCTATCTATGCTTTTTTTCAATTACTCCTGAGCAGGGGCGGGACACCGCTCTCCATATCTCGGCGGTCGATGGGGCCGGAAATAAGGGGCGGGGCGGTTTCTACTATCATATCCGGAGAAAGATATTTAAAGAGGACAGAATACCGGTCACCGATAGCTTTCTCGATTCGAAGATGCCCGAATTCGACACCAGCGAATTCGGTGTGACTGACCCCTCGGGCATCAAAAAATTTCTGGCCGTGAATCGAAACCTTCGAATAAAAAATGACCGGCAGATCACCGCGCCTGGAAAAAATCCAGAGAGAAAAATTTATTGGGAAGGGGCCTTCGAGCGCCTGCCCCAATCCGCCCCTCGGGCGGCCTTTGCGGACCATCGGACCTATGTTTATAATGGTGAGGAGGTCGATCAGCAGTATCACATGGGAATTGATCTGGCCTCCCTGAAGTTTTCACCGGTTCCCGCGGCCAATGCGGGCAAAACCGTTCTCACGGAAGATATCGGCATCTATGGAAAAACCGTTGTGCTTGATCATGGGTTCGGCCTCTTCAGCGTCTATTCCCACCTGAATCAGATCACGACCGCCGTCGGAAAGATCGTGGCGAAAAACGAGGTGATCGGGATGACCGGAATGACCGGTCTCGCGGTGGGCGACCATCTGCATTTCAGCATGTTCGTGCACGATACCTTTGTGAATCCCATTGAATGGTGGGATCCTTCATGGATCAAAAACAATATCATCTCAAAGATTGAAGAAGTAAAAGCGCTCTCCCGATGATCGTTTTTTCATACTGGAGAAGCATGGAAGAAACAGAGAATGGGCCATTCACAACCATCATAAGGATTACATCAGTTGAAAAAAGAGGATCATAAACCAGCGGCTGACAAGGAAACCGTTTCCCCTCAAAGCAATCTCCGGGAAAATATCGAGGCGATCATCATTGCGGTCATTCTCGCCATGTTTATCCGCACCTTTGTCATTCAGGCCTTTAAGATACCCTCCGGCTCGATGAAAGAGACCCTGCAAATCGGGGATCACATTCTTGTCAATAAATTCATCTATGGCGTGAAGGCGCCTTTTTTCAACAAGACGCTCATTCCCGTTGCCGATCCAAAGCGGGAAGAGGTCATTGTCTTTAAATATCCGGAAGATCCCAGCAAGGATTTCATCAAACGGGTCGTTGGGATTGCTGGCGATGTGATCGAGGTGAGAGACAAGGATCTCTATGTGAACAACGAGCTCCAGAAAGATAAGCCCTATGTGGCCCATACGGACATGCGAATTCTGCCAGGCTCCCTGGTCAACCGGGACAATTTCGGACCCGTCACGGTTCCGGAAGGTTCGCTTTTCGTCATGGGAGACAATCGGGATAACAGTCACGACAGCCGGTTCTGGGGATTTGTCGATCTGAAGGCCGTCAAGGGAAAGGCGTTTATCATCTACTGGTCCTGGGACAGCGACAACTTCAATGTCAGATGGGGCCGTCTGGGAGATAGGATCCGGTAAAGGGACAAGAGTCCGGTTGGCGTCTACACTGATATTATTACTTATTTAGTAAGGAGAAACACCAGGGGGCCCATGCAGTTTGCAAAAAAAGATATTCTGGATATGGCCTCTTTTTCCGTGGAGGAAATCACGCATATTCTGGATACGGCGGACAGAATGAAAGAGATTTCGGAAAGGCCGGTCAAAAAAGTGCCGGTCTTGCGGGGAAAGACCATTGTATTGTTTTTTCATGAGCCGAGCACCCGGACCAAGCTCTCCTTTGACATTGCCGCCAAGCGGTTGAGCGCGGACACGATTTCCATCGCCGCCGCCTCAAGCAGTATGGTCAAGGGGGAAACATTGATCGATACGGCGAGAAATATCGAGGCCATGAGGCCCGATATCCTCGTCGTCAGACATGCGTCATCCGGAGCGGCCTATCAACTTTCAAAGGTGCTCAAGGCTTCCGTGATCAATGCCGGCGACGGCATGCATGAACACCCCTCCCAGGCCCTTCTCGACATGATGACCGTGAGGGAAAAGAAAGGGAGCTTGAAAGGGCTCCGGATTCTCATTGCAGGCGATATCGCAAGAAGCCGGGTGGCCCGCTCCAATATGACCGGCTTTACGAAAATGGGCGCGGAGGTGATGGTGACCGGTCCTCCCACCATGATTCCCAGAGGAATCGAAAGCTATGGCGTGACCGTGGTCGATCGTCTGGACGATGCGATTCCTCAGGCGGATGTTATCATGATGCTCCGGATTCAGACAGAGCGGAAGACCAGTTTCCTCTTTCCTTCGGAACGGGAGTACTCGGCTGTGTTTGGTTTGACGGCGGAACGGATGAAAAGGGTCAAAGAGGATGTCTTGATCATGCATCCGGGGCCCATCAACCGGGGTGTCGAAATCTCCCACGAAATTGCGGACGGCCCTCATTCCATCATTCTCGATCAGGTGACCAACGGTGTTGCGGTCAGGATGGCCCTTTTTTATCTGCTTTCTGGAGGCGCGAAAAATGTTGATACGGATTAGAGGCGGTCATGTGATCGATCCCGGAAACCATGATGGCCTCCGGGATATCATTATTAAAGAGGATAAAATTCTTAAGGTGATCGACCCGGCCCACCCGACAGGTGATCCAGGCTCGGAAGAATCAATCTTTTATGATCAGGAAATCGACGCGACCGGAAAAATGGTGGTTCCGGGTCTGATTGACATGCATGTTCATCTCCGGGAGCCGGGCCATGAATATAAGGAGACCATCCAGACCGGTTGCATGGCTGCGGCGGTAGGGGGCTTCACCGCCGTGTGCGCCATGCCCAACACCCATCCGGTGAACGATTGCAGCCAGATCACGGCCTATATCATTGCAAAGGCCAGGGAAGCGGGATTCTCCCGTGTCTATCCAGTGGGCGCTATCAGTCCGGGCTTGAAAGGAGAGGGACTCTCCGAGTATGGAGAACTCAAGAGCGCGGGGGCCGTGGCCATTTCCGATGATGGAAAACCGGTCGTCAACAGTCAGCTCATGCGGCGAGCCCTGGAGTATTCCAGGCGTTTCGGTCTTATAGTTATCTCCCATTGCGAAGATCCATATCTTTCAGCCGATGGCGCAATGAACGAGGGCGTTGTGGCTACCCGCTTGGGATTGACAGGTGCTCCCAACACCGCTGAGAGCATCATGGTTATGCGAGACATCGCCCTTTGCGAACTCACAGGCTCACCCCTCCATATCGCCCATGTCTCGACCGCGGAATCGGTGAGGGCCATTCGCGAGGCGAAAAAGCGAGGCGCGTTCGTGACCGCCGAGACCGCGCCCCATTACTTTACGCTCACGGAAGAAGCGGTAACAGCCTACAACACCCATGCGAAAATGAACCCGCCCTTGCGCACCGAAAAGGATAGGGAGGCCATTCTTGAAGGATTGGCCGACGGAACCATTGATGTGATCGCAACCGATCACGCCCCCCACGCCATTCTTGAAAAGAGCATGGAGTTCGACAAGGCCCCCAACGGGATCGTGGGGCTTGAAACCTCTCTTCCCCTGAGTCTTGACCTGGTGAAAAAGGGGGTCCTTTCCTATACCGCCCTGATTGAAAAAATGGCCATAAACCCGGCGCGGCTCATCGGAATTAAGAACGCTCTTGTGGCCGGAAACACGGCGGACATAACGATCATCGATCCGGAGGCGCACTTTGTCGTGGAGCCCTCCCTTTTTCGTTCCCGCAGCAGGAATACGCCCTTCGCCGGATGGTCCCTAACAGGGAGGGCCTTTCTCACCATGGTCGGCGGGAAGATCGTTCACCGTCTTTTATAACATCGAACCCATAGGCGTGCACCATGGTTGATTCAGAGAAGCAACAGAGAATTCTCATCTGCGATGATGAAGAGAGCATGCTTGAGGTGCTTGAATTCATGCTGACACGGGAAGGGTATGAGGCGATCCCTGCGAACAGCGGCGCGTCTGCCATAGCCCTGCTTGAAAAGAGCGCCTTTGATCTGATTCTTACGGACATCAGGCTCGGGGATACGACCGGAATCGATGTGCTAAGGGTCGCGAAAAAAAAATATCCCAACATGCCGGTCATCATGATTTCCGCCTATGCCACAACCGAGACCGCTGTCACCGCCATGAACGAGGGGGCCTACGACTTCGTGCCCAAGCCCTTTGACAATAGAGAGCTTCTGCAAACCATCCAAAAAGCGCTTCAACTCAAAACCGTCGAATCCGAGAAAATTCTTCTAGACGATGAATTGAAGAAAACCCTTCATTTTGGAAGAATCGTGGGCGCTAGTCCCAAAATGAACAAAATCCTTGACATGGTGGTTCAGGTGGCCAAGACCCGCACAAACGTCCTCATCACCGGTGAAAGCGGAACCGGCAAGGAGCTGATCGCCCGTTCCATTCACGATTTGAGCGACCGGCAGCGCCAGCCCTTTGTGGTGGTCAATTGCGGTGGAATCCCCGAGGCCCTCATGGAGAGTGAATTCTTCGGCCATAAAAAAGGGGCTTTTACAGGGGCGATCACCGATACGAAAGGATTCTTCGAGATCGCCCATAATGGGACCATTTTTCTGGATGAAATCGGAGAGCTGACCATGAACCTCCAGGTAAAGCTCCTCCGGGCCGTTCAGGAGCGGGTGTTCAAACCCGTGGGCGGCACATCGGATATTTCGGTCGATATCCGGATCATCAGCGCGACCAATAAAAATCTTGAGAAGGAGGTTATCGCCGGAAACTTCAGAGAGGACCTTTTTTACCGGCTGAATGTGATCGAGCTTAAACTGCCGCCCCTTCGTGAGAGAAAGGATGATTTAAAGGCCCTGGCCCAGCACTTTGTGGAAAAATACTCCCGGGAGATGGGGAAGGATGTGGTGAAGATCTCGGCATACGCCATCGACCTCCTGAGCAAATACGATTTTCCCGGGAACATCC
This sequence comes from Desulfobacterales bacterium, assembly GCA_020056645.1. GTDB lineage: Bacteria > Desulfobacterota > Desulfobacteria > Desulfobacterales > JAHIVH01 > JAHIVH01. The sequence goes on along the minus strand of JAGVHJ010000246.1, from coordinate 1,101 downwards.
GGGAGCTTGAAAATCTCATCGAAAGAAGTGTGGCCCTCTCAACGACCAACATCATTTTGCCCGAGAGTCTCTCCCTTTCAACCCACAAAAGGCGTTGGATCGAAGGCATTGAAGGGAAACGGTTCGACCTGGATGAGGTGGAGCACGGCGTCTCTCTGGACGATATCATCGAAACCATCGAGCGCGCCTATTTCAACAAGGCCCTCCAGTGTTCACGAGGAAGTAAAAAAGAGGCGGCGAAGCTTCTGGGTATGACCTTCCGGTCGTTCCGCTACCGGCTTGAAAAACTCGGTCTGGGTGTTGAAAAATAGAGGCGAACCGGGTAACGATTCAGTATGGCGTTGTTTTAGTGGCAAAAAGGCCCTTTTGTGAAGCTCCCGAAAAAATAGGGAACGAACAAAACGGGCTTTTCGACATCTTGATGAATCGCTGCTGAATAGTTACCGAGGCGGTTCCCCGCCATGTGGATAAGCCGCGCGGCGGAGGCATTTCTTGGGATTGAATAGAGGGCGTGATAGTAACAGGGGAATCGCATCTATAATAGGGCTTGGTGAGTGATTTAAGTCATAACTTGAATTGATTATCAATGCCTCCTGCGACCCGCTTTTAAAAAGCGGGGCAAAGAGGTTTTTAGATAGTGTTGATTGAACCTTTGTTTTGATATGTTTGGCAACCTTTTCAAAAGGTTGGCCCCCGGCAGGGCCGAATGAGGCGCACCCCAAATGCGATTACCCTGGTGATAGTAAACTCTTGCTTGACACCGCCTGACTTTCCATCCATAATTATCAGACATTTTTCCGCATCTTATTCAAAAGAGAGAGGCGGGGACAACATTACTTTCTATTTTCGTCACTCTTTTGTTGATCTTATTTATCTGACAGGTGAGGCACTATGGTTCATAACGGCGGCGTTGCTCGTTTTTTTGAAAAAAATCGATCCGGCAACATCATTTTAGCTCTCCTTTTCCTGATGGTCCTGGCGGTTGTGAACGGATGCGTCATTAAAAGCCCCAATCCTTTTGACAAATACAGCCAGCCGCTCAGGGAGACAACCCTCTTTGGCGATGAGCCAGGGAAGATTCTCGTGATTTCCGTAAAAGGC
>JAGVHJ010000462.1 GCA_020056645.1 Desulfobacterales bacterium | reverse complement strand
GAATAGGGTATTGGCGGTGCCTGTTTCTTCCACATACTTTCGCGAGTCAAAAAAGTAATTTTCAACCGCGGAAAGCCGGGTGATCACATCGGCGATGAGCTTGGCGGCTTTTTCCCGCTCGGTGCAGACCCGCTCAATATACTCCTGAATGAGGTTTAAAATTTCCCTTCTCAAGGTTTCAAACTCATCAATCTCTTCCGCATCCCGAATCTTTTTTCCGATCCGTTCAAGGCGATTCAGATAATCCTCGCCCAGCTCCAATCCCAGTTCATTGATGATCTCCTGGAAGGTCTCCCGAAAGAGATTCAAATAGGTGAGTTCGATCTGTTTTTTGGAGGTTTCCTGGACATCGGACTGAAGAAATTTGGGAAGGGAGAAGAGAGACCTCGATTTCTCCGGGTCTTTTGCAGAGGCTTGATCACCCAATCCCATGGCCGTATTCTTCATCTGATGGAAGGCATCCTTCAGCACATCAATACGCGCCCCTTTTTTGATCAACTTTTTAAAATCGTTGACAGCCTTGGTCAACTCCTCGTTTCCTTCCACCTTGAGCATTTCGGTCAGGGTGAGAAGGGTCCGGTTATAAAATGTGGAGGCGTCGGCGTTGGCGGTTTCCACCTGATCAAGCTGGCGGATCAGCTTATCCTTCTGTGAACGGATTTTTTCAAGCTGCTTCTCATAGATCTCCATCCGCTCATTTTCTTTACTCTTGATCTCTTGGATTTTTTTCCGGTTTTGATCAAACTCGTCAAAAAGAGTCCTCACGCTTTTCTTGGACTGCAATGCCTCGAAGAGCGCGGCGGATGAGAGCTTCTCTCCTTTGGCGCCAAGCTCTTTCAAGGTTTCAAGGATAACGGTCGAGAGTTCATTGAGTCTGGTATTAATGGGTCTTCTCCTTTTTCACAGGATCAAGCCGCCGCTTGCTTGGGCTCTTCTTCCGGAACGGTTAGGGTGATGGCGTCCACCGGGCAGTCCGCCTCGCAAAAACCGCAAGCGACGCAACTCTTGGGCTCGGCCAGGTAGGGAAATTCCCTCTCTTTTTTCTTCGCCACGCTCACGGAAAGGCCGATAGCTCCCACCGGGCATGTGTCAACGCAGGTCCGGCATGAGGCGCAGAGAGAGAGATCGAACACCGGTTTCTTCCACTCTTTTCTTTTGATCCGCACGCATAAAATGCCAAATGTGTCTTCCACCGCCCCATTGGCGCAAATCCGTCCGCAGGTGCCGCACTCAATGCAGAGATCTTCATCAATGGTATGGTGTTTTTCCTTCTCTCCGGTGATCGCGCCTGCCGGACACATTTTTTTGCAGACGCCGCAACCAATACAACTATCTATTATAGAATAGGCCATGATTTTCCTCCAGGATTATTAAAATAAAGCATTTGGCAGAAGCTCTCCGGCGCCTTTTATTTTACAAGGCATTACCGGCTGAACGGGCGGTCAACTCCGTCACCCGGTCCGTAGCGGGTTTCCCTGTTTCCGCATCCCAGCCGAACTCTACCCAGTATGCGCTTCTAACCGGTTCCAGATCGATGATGCGGCCCTTATTCGCTCCTTGGGTCTGGACCGGTTTTCCCATCACCCGATCGGAAAGCCGGACCTCCCTGGGTTCGAGGCCCTGCTTCACATTGAAGGCCTGTTTGAGGGTTTGAATGTTTTCTCCGATCTTCAGATACTCTTCCGGCGTCTTGTTCCAGCCGGTGGCCGCGTTCAGCCAGTCAAAAAGACGAACCCGCTTCGCGCCGATGAACATGCCGAACTTGCAGCCCCCCGCCGAGTTGACCACGCTCATGAATTTGCTGTTTGCGGCTCCAATGACCGCCTTGTCCCGGTCGGTCTTGTACTTTTCCCCCTTCATATAGAGGGGCATCACCTTGGGAAGGTTCTTGACCACTTTCCAGAGCTGAAACATTTCGTAATAGAGGCCCGCGCCCAGGGTGTGCCGTCCCGGCGTCGGTTCAACCGTGTAGTGAAGGGCGAAGCCTGGATCGTTTCTCGTGTCGTGCATGGGAAGCTCCTGCCCCCCCGCATGCATGGCGTATTGCTCGGAACCTTTTCCGATTTTTTCAGAGGCGATCTTCACGCCGTCGGCCAGAAGATCGCCCACGCCTTCCCTGCGGACCATCTTCTCGATAAGCGTGATGATCGCCTTGGAATTGCCCCAGTTCAGTTCGAGGCCATCGGTATCCGCCTTGGTGAGAATCCCGTTTTCATAGCACTCAATGGCGAAGGCGGCGGCGGCTCCTGCGGAAATCGTATCCATCCCGGCCCGGTTCAACAGCTCATTCAGATAAAAGATGCTGTCGGCGTCCTTGTTCAGGCAAAGGCCACCCAAGGCCAGAACCGTTTCATATTCGGGCTTGTGGGTTTCGCTATATTTGCCATTCTTCATGGAGCAAATGCCACCGCAGCCCAATGGGCAGGAGTAGCAATGATATTTCACTTTTTCCCGGCTCAGAAACTGTCCCGGATGGGTGGAGTAGGATTTGGTGAATCCCCAGTCCTTGCTCGATCCCATCCAATTCTTGATGGGCGAATCCCCCATCTCGGGAGAGAGCTGATTCATGGAGACCGTTCCCCATTTCCTGAGCATCATCTTATAGAGCATTCCATCCTGGGCCATGGCGTTCGGAAGGATTCTCATGAGAATGCCCGCGACCCCCGGCATCAGGTTGGGCATTGGAACTTGAAACCTTACGAATTTATTGGCTATTTTGCTTAAATGTTTCATCTCGGCCTTGTCATGGACCTGAATCCGCCGCTTTCCGTTCAGGACAATGGCCTTGAGGTTTTTCGCCCCCATCACGGCCCCCATGCCGGACCGGCCCGCCATCCGTCCCTTGTCCGTGGAGATTCCTGAAATGAGAGAGCGTTTTTCTCCGGCCTCTCCGATGCAGGCCACCCGGGTTTTGGAGGAGCCAGAGGCGGCGATGAGAAGCTCTTCGGTTTCAACGGCGTCTTTTCCCCAATATTCGGATGCATCCCGCAACTCTTTCCGGTGGTGGTCGATGTAGAGGTATACCGGTTTTTTGCTTTGGCCTGTGATAAAGATCCCGTCATAACCGCACCGCTTGATGGCTGGAGAAAAACTGCCGCCGCAATTGGCGTCTCCCCAGGAGTGGGTCAAGGGTGATTTTCCCGCGACCATCCAGCGTCCGGTAAAAAAACTGCCGGTTCCGGTAAGAAGTCCCGGAAGGAAGCCGATGATGTTCTCCGGACCCAGCGGGTCCGCGCCCGCAGGAATCCGGTCGTAAAGAAGATAAGCGGCAAGACCGATTCCGCCGATATACTTCTGATAAACCTCATCCGGAATCCGCTCTTCCGTCAGTTCACCTGTTCCCAGATCCACAAACAGAACCTTGCCCATGTATCCCTTACCCATGTTGTTCCTCCTTAAATAGTTATCGCGCCCTTGTGCAATCAAACGCTTTTTTTGACCAGATTCCGGTTTAAAGGATTGCCTTCCCAGGCAGCCTCAAGAATCAGCATGCTGTCGTCGTAGTCGATCTCTTCAGGGTTGTAAAACTTGGTGCCGTCTCCTATCGAGATCTTGGCAATGGCGTCGAGGTGGCTCTTCTCCACCATTTTTTCGCCATTCCGATTCAGAATTTCACTTAAAAATCGCGCGTGACGGCCCCCGGTCAGGTCGTGAAGATGCTGGTTCAGATCTCGGACACATTGGATGGCCTTTTCCGCCCGTTGACTTAAAGGCGTATTGGCGTAAACCTCCGCCCCTGCCAGAGGAAAGAGCAGCTCGGCGATATAGGGCTCAACCTTATGGAAGTTGTATTCGAGCCCATAGGGAAGGAAGATGGCCATGCAGGTGCCGTGGGGAACGCCGCACACCCCGCCCACCGAGTGGCCCAGGGTATGAACGAGGCCGACCGTTGAGTTGGAGAATGCCATGCCTGCCAGGGTCGCCGCCTTGGCAAGAAGAAGACGCCCTTCCGCGTCATCGGGTTTCTGTATCACCCGTGGAAGCGTGGTGCTGATGAGGGATATGGCTTCCAGGGCGTGGGCGTCGCTCATGGGGTTTTTCTGGAGACAGGTGTAGCTTTCGATGGCGTGGGTCATCGCGTCCATGGCGGTGAGCGCCGTTAAAAAGGGGGGCAGGGTCAAGGTCATCCGGGAGTCGATGATGGCCACGTCGGGCAACAGGAACCGGGAGGCGAAGATGATCTTCACAAATCGGTCATGGTCCGCGATAACGGCGGCCATGGTGAGCTCAGAGCCGGTGCCCGCGGTGGTGGGAATGGCGATGAAGGGCCTCAGCTTCCGTTTTAACTTGTTGGCCCCCGCGAATTCCATCAGGTTATCGGAATTTTCAGAGACAAGGATGTTGAGCCCCTTGGCCGTATCGAGAACCGATCCGCCACCCACGGCTATAATCGCGTCGCAATTGTTCTTTCGATAAACATTTGCAAGACGGCTAACGACTTTGAGATCCGAATCGGGCGGGATATCGTCATCGATGGCCCCGATCGCCACATGGGCGGAGAGGGTTTTCTCGACGATGGCGATCAATCCCGCCGCCGTTACCCCCTTGTCCGCCAGGATCAGGGGCCTCTTCGCGTTCAGCGAGGCGAGAAAGCCGGGAATTTTTTCAAGGGCGTCGTGACCGGCGGCAATCCGGACCGGCGATATG
>JAGVHJ010000010.1 GCA_020056645.1 Desulfobacterales bacterium | reverse complement strand
GCGGTGCTCGGAGCCTTGACCCTATATCTCGATTTCATCAACATGTTTGTTTTCATGCTTCAGATTTTCGGCGACCGGGAATAGCGCCCTATCTTTCCCCAGACCCTTTTCCTTATTGAAGTCATCGAATCAACCCCAGGGAAGCGTAAGGCCACCTGGGGTTTTTTTGTCTTTTCCAGGGATAAAACCCTTTACAGAACCATCCGCCTGATATAAACCAACCTCTCAATTATCAATTGATATCTGTTTATCTATTATTCATTTGTATGAGGAGTTGGGATGATGTGTCGTAAATTACTTGTTTTGATAGGATTTTTATTTGTTTTTTTGGTTCCGCCCCTTCAGGCCGGGACCGATTGGAACGCCAATTCCATGTGGATCGAACGGTCCGGAGAGCGGTCGTTCGCCCTGGAAGTCGCCATTCCGGATTATGAAAAGGTGTCGATCGTAGAGTTGTCTGGTCAGATTTATCAATTGTCGTACAATGGGCCCATCAACGATCGGATCGCATTGCTCTTTGAGCTTCCCGTTGTCAATGGAGAGGCCGATGTCGAATATGGCAGGTACAGCGACAGTGAATCGGAAACGATGATCGGTAATCCCTATATTGGATTTGATTTCGCATCCAGGAATCGCAACCTTTCAACCGAGGTGGGGGGTCGCCTCCCCTTGGCCTCCGATGACGACGAGATCGCATCGGCCATGGGGGTTCTGGGAGACATGGAGCGGCTCGACGCCTATATCCCCGACTGCTATTCCCTGGGCGCGAGAGTCAAATATCAGACCGATAAAGGGGGAGGGCCTGTGGCCTGTAGGCTTCAAGCAGGCCCGGTGTTTCTCTTCAATGCGGATGACTACTTTGAAGATGACAATGAATTGTTTTTAAACTATGGCGGCTTTGTGGGCGTGCAGTCGAAAAATGGTTCCATCATGGCCGGAATGACCGGATATATGATCATTTCCGAAAGCGATCTGGATTTCGACGAGCGGACCCAGCACTATGCAGGCGTCACCGCGGGCGTGAACGTGGAGAATGTTCAGCTGGGCCTCTATTTCAAGACACCCCTGGACGATGAGATAGAAAAGCTGCTGGACGATGTGATCGGCTTCTATGTTACATGGAGCCTGTAGACCGGAACAGCAAATAGTCAAAAAACGCATCATACAAACGGAGTTCGGCAGGCAGTAGGGTCACCTGGATTAGATCCGGCCTGCCGGTTTCCTAACCGTTTCTTCCACTCCTCAAGACACAATCAAATGGACAAACGAACGGGTTGATGGCCTTTTTATGCCCTGTCAATAGACGATCTGTGGAGTTACAGGGGAATCGCCTGTAGAATAGGGCTTGGTTAGTGATTTAAGTCATAACGTGAATTGATTATCAATGCCGGCGGCCAGCTTTTAAAAAGCTGGGCAAATAGGTTTTTAGATACTCAATGTTCAAGTTTTTGTTAATTTTTCCAACTCCGGTGTTGGAAAAAAATTTTGATCCTCGAAATACCTCATGTATTCCTGCGTGCAAATATTTTTCCGCCTTGGATTTGAACAAATTTCCTAAAAATTTGAAGATCGAGTTAAACCCACCGACTTTCAGTCGGTGGTTGTTTAGTTTGATATGTTTGGCTACCTTTTCAAAAGGTTGGCCCCTGGCAGGGCCGAAGGCGGCGCACCCCAAATGTGATTACCCTGTGGGGGGTTATCCCGCTCTTTTTTTCATGGATCATTTGATCATCGGATCGTTTAGTGGTATGGGATGCTCTTTATGGGAACCCTACAAAAACAACAGGTGATAGATGAAGGGATACATTCAGGTTTATACGGGCAACGGAAAAGGAAAGACCACGGCGGCCCTTGGGCTCGCATTTCGGGCCGCCGGTGCGGGGCTCAGGGTCTTTATCGGCCAGTTCATCAAGATGGGAGATTACAGCGAGATCAAGGCCCTTGCACGATTTTCGGACCTCATCACCGTGAAGCAGTTCGGTCAGGGCCGGTTTATCAAGGGAAAGCCCTCTCTCGAAGATATGTCGAGCGCCGCGTCAGGCCTCAAGGAGATTCAGGAAAGGCTCTTGGCCGGTGAGTTCGACGTGGTGATCGTGGAGGAGGGGAACGTGGCCGTGAGCGCTGGGCTCTTTTCCGAAAAGGAACTCCTGGATCTCATGGACCGGAAACCTCCCCAGGTGGAGATGATCATTACCGGGCGGGGGGCCTTGCCGTCGGTTATCGAAAAGGCGGACCTGGTGACCGAGATGAAAGAGATCAAGCACTATTACCACCAGGGAGTTGTGGCGAGGGTCGGCATTGAAAAATAGCCCTGAAACTCTGGCACCGGTGATCGCGGTCTTCGGAACCGGCTCCGATGTGGGGAAAAGCGTGGTGGTTACGGCCCTTGCCCGCTATTTCAAGAACCAGGGAATCCGCGTGGCCCCCTTCAAGGCCCAGAACATGTCCAACAATTCGGGGGTCACCCCCGAGGGGCTTGAGATGGGCCGTGCCCAGATTGTTCAGGCCGAGGCCGCAGGGATTGCTCCCCATGTGGACATGAACCCGGTTCTGTTGAAACCCACCAGCCAGACTGGAGCCCAAGTGGTGCTGCTGGGGAACGTTCATGACACCAGCACGGCCATCGATTATCACCGGAAAAAAGAGCATCTTTTCAATGAAGTGAAAGCGGCCCTCAAGCGCATGAGAAGCCAGTATGAGCTCGTGATCATGGAGGGGGCTGGATCATGCGCGGAGGTGAACCTCATGGCCCACGACATTGTGAACCTCCCCTTGGCCGAACACGCCTCGTCGCCGGTGATAGTGGTTGCTGACATCAACAAGGGGGGGGTCTTCGCCCAGATTTTGGGAACCCTTGCCTGCGTTAACGAACCCCAGCGCTCCCTGATCCAAGG
>JAGVHJ010000546.1 GCA_020056645.1 Desulfobacterales bacterium | reverse complement strand
CGAGATGTCCAATCCGTTTTAGGCCATCTGAAAGCGGTGAAGGAGATTGAGAAAAAACTGAGTCTTCTCTATGAGGCATGCGCCCTCCAGTGGCAGGAAGAGGCCGCGTTTTTCATGGCCATCAAGGTTGATGAAGATCAGCATCAAAAAAATCTGGACCAGATGGCCCAGTTGATCGTGACCAAGCCTGATCGGTTTGAACTTGGCCGTCCCATTTCACCGGTGGCGGTTCAAACCTTCATCGTCGGCATCGATAAAACAATAGAAAATTTGCATAGGAATCAGATTTCCAAAGAAAAGATACTTTATCTTGTTCGGGATTACGAAAATTCCATTCTTGAAAAAAACTACCATGAGGTCGTGAAAACGTCGGATATGGAGTATAAGTCCCTGGCGGCTCAGCTGCTCCGGGAGTCTGCAATCCACAGAAACGCCATTGCAACAAAAATAAAGGCGCTCGATTCCCGGTCATGAGCTACCATTCATTCATGCCTCCGGGGGGCCGGATTTAAAAAATCTGGATAAATGGGTTTGAAGATTGAACTTTTAAAGATCGCCCAGATGATATCAACGCCTATTTCCAAAGGCGGTGTGACTATTCAGCAGCGATTCATCAAGATGGCGAAAAGCCTTCGAATCTCTCCTCATCCGAAAAAAATTAAATGTCACTTCATAAAAGGGCCTTTTTGCCCCTAAAGCAAGGCCATACTGAATAGTTACTTGGGACGCGCCTCCTTCGGCCCTGCCGGGGGCCAACCTTTTGAAAAGGTTGCCAGACATATCAAAATAAAGGTTCAATCAACACTATCTAAAAACCTCTTTGTCCAGCTTTTTAAAAGCTGGCCGCCGGAGGCATTGATCATCAATTCAAATTATTAGCTAAATCACTCACCAAGCCCTATTCTACATGCGATTCCCCTGGAATAGTTACAAAGCGGTTAAAAAAAGGTGTATGTGTCAACCTTTTCAAAAGGGTGGCCTCCGGCAGGGTTACCGGAGGCGTGACCCTATCCCGCTTGTCAGTTTTATCGCATAAAGCCTTCGAAACTCTTGTCCGAAAAAAGGTGAAAGTCCCTGTTTAGGGCGTTCTTTCCTGGACCTTGTCGTACTGCATCCTGATCTCCACCCGTCGGTTCCGCATTTTGTTGGCCTCGCTGGTGTTGGGTACAAGGGGTTGCTCTTCTCCAAAACCCTTCGCCTCCATCTTCAACGACCGGAGGTCGAAATGATCCAGGAGGTAGGTCTTGACCGAGTCGGCCCGTTTTTGGCTTAAGGCCATGTTATAATCGGCGTCGCCGTCGGAATCGGCATGTCCATGGATGAGAAGCGTATGCTTTCCATTATTGAAATCGGGCAGTGCGCGACCGAGTTCGTCCAGCAAGGGATAAGAGACCGATTGGATGACGGCGGAGTCAAAATTGAACTCGATCTTCATATATATTTCCTTGCTGATGTTGGAGTTGTCGTCGACGGTGCTCAGGATACTCTTCATGTCCTGGGAGGATCTGGGCTCAAAAACAATGGGACAACCATCTTTATCCACGAGTGTGCCAGGTGGCGTGTCCGGGCACTTGTCAAGATCGTCCGGGACCCCGTCGCCATCCGAGTCTTTCACAGCGGCTCGCACTGGCGGCGCTGGTTCCGGTTCTGGTTTGACGGGGGCATAGGAAAAGAGGTAGGCAAGTTCGATAAACGGGCCGGATTGGTCTAATCGGGAGCTGGAACCCGTGGATGAGTAGCCGATGGAGGTTCCATCTTCATCATAGGAGTAGTTCCCATATCCGACCCTGAGCTCAAAAGGGCCTTTTGTCGCCCCAACGGAGAGTTCGTAGCCAAAGGAGGGGTCGAAATCCTTGACCGGGTAGACGATCCCCATATCAAGGGTCCGGTAGCCCAAGGCGGCCCCAACGAAAGGACGGATCTCTCCGATATAGGGGGCCTCATAGCCGTAGAAACGGTAGAGGGGGCCGATGACAAAGGAGTATCCCACCAGCTCATCTCCTTTGTCGATCCTGTCGCCCCTCACCTTGCCGCTGTATATATCGTAGCGGAGACCGGCTTCAAGGAGGATGTTGTCTGTGAAGTGCCATCCTCCGCGGATCACCGGATAGACCGTGTTGTCGATCTTCATGGTCTGCTTTTGCGCTGTATCGATGGCGTTATACCGTTCATCGATCTCCTGGTAGCCGACGCCGGCGGAAATGTACCAGTTTTCTTCACCGGAATAGTTGACCAGGCCCGCTCCGGCCTCCAGTGGACAAAGAGCGTAAAAAAAAACCGCGAGCGCTCCGGCTATTTCAGCGGGTCTCTTTTTTTGTAAAAAAAAAAAGAGACCACCGATCAATGCGCCGATGAGAACCATGAATTTCATTCCATCTGGCAAGGCGACGCCTGCCGTTTCAATAAAGCAGATGCCGAACTTGTCCGATGAGATATCTGGGTCGGATTTAGGATCCACCGTGACGTTGCTGATGGTATAGGCCTCTTCCAGAAGATTGGATGTGCCAAACTCATTCACGACCTGCACATTGTAGGTTCCTTGAGCGGTCCCCTGGGGAATTGTCGCCAGGAGCTCTGTTTCTGTGCCACCGCTGTTTTTAATGGAAAAGGAGCTCTCTTCGTTTTCGAAGTAGATGGTGTTGGCTTCGGGCGATTCAATGAAGTTTTTTCCAGAAATCACGATATCCCGGGGTTCGCCGTTGTCGTTTCCATTTTCATCCGGGGCAAGAGATACATTGGTGATTTCGGGAAGGGTTTCGACAATCACCGCAGGCATGGTCGCGTAAGTGCGTTGAGGCGTGAAGAGCGAGACATCCGCCAAACCGACGCAGCTTCTTCCAACACCAGTTTCGAAATCAATGAGTCTGAAATATTGGGCGGTAACCGGGTTTGAAAGTTCAATATTAAAGAACGGATGGCGCGCGAGCGATCCTTTTACCGTTTCCAGGGTGATCCAGACCCCGCCGCTTAAATATTGAAGGGTGAAGTTCATCATCCCGGCATCCCCATCTTCGGGAAAGTAATTGGTGACCGCCACCCGGGAAACCTGGAAGGCTTTCCCAAGGTCGATTTCAAGATCGCCATCCTCAACGGAGGTGTCGCAGATCTGCCAATAGGACTCGGTGCTCTCATCGCTCGCGTCAAAAGAGGGATGGGCGGCGTCGACGGTCGCGCCTGACGTCATGAGGGGGGTGTTCACCTGAAATTCGGCGACGCCCGCGCAGCTCTTGCCACTTCCAAGGGCGAAATTTTTGATTCGAAGGCGTTTGGCATAGATCGATGGAACGCTGATTTCGATCACCTGACCATCTGTCAGATTCGTGGTGTAGCGTCCGATCTTCTGCCAGCTATAACCGTTGTGATACTCCAGATCAAAGGCCGAGATCCCTTTGGTTTCATCAACCACGTTGACGATCTGAACGACGGTGACGATCTCCACCCGGCCCAGATCGGCTTCGAGATAGTCGTTCGCAAGGGGGAAAAAACAGTTGGACCAGGCCGTGTCGTACTTGCCATCATTGGCGTTTGAAGCCGGCGCGTCAGAGGTGTTGATGCTTGACTTCATCACCGGCGTGTTGACCTCAAGTTCGGTGACCGCCACGCAGTTTTTGGTGCTGTCAATGGAGAAGTTGGTGATTCGGATGGCCTCTGCTTTGGTTTCAGGAAGGTCAATCTCGATCCGTTCGCCATGGAGAAGGGCGGTCGTGTACCGGGCAACGGTGACCCAAGCGTCCCCCTTGAGGTATTGAAGATCAAAGGCTGTCATGCCAGCGTTCATGTCTACATGGTTCTGCACCATCACCTTTGAAACGAGGATCTCTCGACCGAAGTCGACCTCAAGGTAGTCGCTTGCACGATAGTACATAAAGTTGGACCAGTAGGTCAGAGGCTTGCCATCCGCCGCGTATTTGGCAAGACAAAAAGGATTGCTCCATCGGGCGCTGATCTCGGAGAGCCCTTGGGTCACTTCATTGACAGAGGGGATCGCCATATTCTGGATCTTAAAATCAAGGGCTTTTTCAGCCGGATCATCCTTGCCGCCTGAAAAGGCATGCAGGGGAATAAGGGATACCAACAAAGCGACTAATGCACTCCTTGTCCATTTTTTCATTCGTGATGGGTGATTGATCATTTGATACCTTCCATGAAAAATCCGTTGTTAAAATACTCTGGTTAATGTCCTTTTTTTCGAGCATTGCTGAACAACTGTATAATGAGGATCCACTCGATTGCAATTTCTGATGTTACGCCCTCAACAGAATCAACGCAAAATATGCTGCAAAAAATGTTATAGGCTATGAACACTGTTAATATATAAAAATGTTGTGAATGTCAATCGATATTTAATTGGGTGACCGTATAAAGTCAAGAAAAAAACCGATCCTTTCCATAACCATTTTTCCGCCGTGAGAAAAGGGCTCACCGCAACGATAGGGACCTTTCATCAACACTCGAGAGCACGGGCCACAATTTCGAAAACCCCCCGGGAAAGTCCTTGAACACCCTTGATCCGCTCCAGCTGATGGCGCATTTTGAGCCTTCGGTCCGGGTCGAAGCGTTTCCACTTGTTGAATCCGGACGCGAGCCGTGCCGAGATGCTTGGATTGATGGGATCTAATTGGATGATCGTGTCAGCCAGAAATTGATATCCATCGCCATTCGCCGCGTGAAAGCAGCACTGGTTTTCCGTGGAAAAGAGTCCCACCAGGGCGCGGACCTTATTCGGGTTTTTAAGAGAAAATGCGTCGTGGTTCATCAGGGCCTTGACACGCATCAGGGTTCCTGCCCGTCGTGATCCGGCCTGAACGGAAAACCACTTGTCCAGAACCAGGGGATCTCGCCGCCACTTTTCGTAAAACCGCTGAAGGGCCGGATCGGTCTTTTCAGACTCCATGTCGGCGATCAGGGTCAACGCCGAAATTTCGTCGGTCATGTTGGCCGCTTCGGAAAAGGCTTCAAAGACGAGGGGCGCCCCTTTCGCCGTCTCCCCAAGGAATGAAAGCGCCCGGTTCCTCAGGCTTCTTCTTGACATGGAGACGGCGTCGATGGCGTATCCGCCTGTTTCCTTGAGATCTCTATAGACCCGGTAAAAGGCCTCATACAGGGATTCTGATAGGGTTCGGATAAAAAAGGTTCGGGCTTGGTGGAGTTCGTCCACTAGAATCAGTCCCATTTTTTCTCCCAGTTCGGTCTCGGTGGGAATCGTGAGGATCTGAGCGGTTAATGCCTTGTCCAAAAACCGGTTTTGAAGGGTTTTTCGAAGCGCATCGGTCAGACTCTCCGAAACCGTGAGCGGCTTCCCCTCTCTGATTTGATCGACCAGGGTGAGAATGTGGGCTGTGAAGAGTTCCTGGGCCGCATCCCACCGGTTGAAGGGGTCTGTGTCGTGGGCGAGAAGAAAAATTCGTTCCTCCTCTTTCAGATCGGAATGGAGGGTGACCGGCGCCGAGAATCCTCTTAAAACGGAGGGAACGGGCTCCGCGTCCACCTCTCTGAAGATGATGGTTTCGGTCTCTTTTTCAAGAGTGATGAGCCTTTCTCGACGGCCTCTCTTTTTTTCGCCATCTTCCAAGAGAAAAAGGGGCAGGCTCTTGCCGGTTTTCGAGAAAAGCGCCAGTCGAATAGGAATCTTCATGGGCTTTCTCGCGCGCTCTCCCGGTATATCGGAAATCTTCTGGGAAAAGGTGAGGGAGTAGGTTCTCTGTATTGGGTCATAGGCGCGGAGGAGGGAAACATGGGG
>JAGVHJ010000339.1 GCA_020056645.1 Desulfobacterales bacterium | reverse complement strand
TCTATCTTTATACGAGCAATCCCGACATCGCTACCGGTGACGGCATCGCCATGGCCTACCGGGCGGGCGCTTCCGTGGCCAATCTGGAGTTTGTCCAGTTTCATCCCACCTGCCTCTACCATCCGGCAGCCAAGAATTTTCTCATTTCCGAGGCCGTGAGAGGCGAAGGGGGCATTCTCGTGGACGGCGCAGGAAGGCCCTTCATGAAGGATTATTCGCCCCAGAAAGATCTAGCCTGCCGGGATGTGGTCTCCCGCGCCATCGACTCGGAGCTTAAAAAAAGCGGGGCCGACTCGGTCTTTCTGGATATCACCCACGCGGATCCGGATTTTGTCAAAAAACGGTTCCCCAATATCTACCAAAAATGTCTCTCCCTGGGGATCGATATGACCCAGGAGCCCATTCCCGTGGTTCCAGCGGCCCATTACATGTGCGGCGGCGTGGCCACGGATCTCTATGGCCGGACAGATGTTAGACGGCTCTACGCATTGGGCGAGACCGCCTGCACAGGACTGCATGGCGCTAATCGTCTGGCCAGCAACTCACTTCTCGAAGCGTTGGTGTACGCCCATTCAGCGGCGGCCCAGGCCGAAAAGGATTTAGTGGAGATCGATTTTTCATTGACGCCTGATCCTTCGGAGTGGGATGAGGCCGGCTCCACCCCCAGCGACGAGGGGGGCATGGTCACCCACAACTGGGATGAGATCCGGCGCTTCATGTGGGAATATGTTGGGGTTGTCCGGTCAAACAGAAGGCTTGAGAGGGCACAGAGAAGAATCGACATCATTCAGAAGGAGATTCAGGAATACTACTGGGATTTCAATGTCACCTCCGATCTGGTCGAACTCCGGAACATCGCCACGGTGGCTGAACTGATCATCCGGTGCGCAAGGCTCAGAAAAGAGAGCCGGGGGCTCCATTACACCATCGAGTGCCCGGAAAAAAACGATGCCCTGTTTCTGAAAGACACCGTGATCAAACGTCATCTATTATAATGAAGTATAGATGGCGGCCAATGGCTCCTCTTTCATTTTTTTAAATCCATGAATGGAGTGGTGAACGAAAAGCGCATGTGTTGACAACCCCCGCAACTGTATTATTTTTACACCTTGATTTGGATGGTTGCCTTTTTATTTAACCCGAATTGCAAAAATCAGGAATAGCGAAGTTTTTCAGGATATCCCATGACGACCAAACGTGATTATTACGAAATTTTAGGCGTTTCACGGAACGCGGATAACAGTGAGCTGAAATCGAAATACCGGAAACTCGCCTTAAAATATCATCCGGACAGAAACCCCGGCGACAAGGAGGCCGAGGAGAGTTTTAAGGAGGCCGCCGAAGCCTACGATGTATTGTCAGACCCCAAAAAACGTCAGATCTATGATCAGTTTGGACATCAGGGCCTTCAGGGCCAGGGCTTTTCAGGAGCAGGCGGTTTTGATGACATTTTTTCGAGTTTTGGGGACATCTTCGAGGATTTTTTCGGATTCGGCGGTCAGAGAGGCTCTCAGAGCCGCGTTAGGCGCGGCGCGGACCTCCGGTATGACATGACCCTTGAATTCCTGGACGCCGCCTTCGGAACCGAGACGGAAATCTCCATTGAAAAAACCGAAATATGCTCCCGGTGCAAGGGTAACGGGTGCGAACCCGGCACCCATCCGGAGACATGCAGACATTGTCACGGTTCGGGACAATACTCCCAGAGCCAGGGATTCTTTACAGTAAGGACCACCTGCCCCTATTGCCGGGGCAAGGGAAAATCGATCGGAAGCCCCTGTACCACCTGCCGGGGAGGCGGTCAGGTTGGCGTCAAGAAAAAAGTCGCGGTGAAAATACCCGCGGGCGTGGACTCGGGATCGAGATTAAGACTCTCGGGAGAAGGGGAATCAAGCCCAAACGGCGGGCCGAACGGAGATCTCTATGTGTTCATCTCGGTCAAACCCCATAAAAATTTCAAAAGAAACGAAACCAATATCATCTGCCTGGTTGAAATATCGTTTATACAGGCCATTCTGGGCGACACCATCACCATCCCCACCTTGAACGGTGAGCGGGAGCTTGAGATACCCAAAGGCACCCAGTACGGAGACACCATTGTGCTTAAGGGAGAGGGCATTCCCTCCTTGAGAAACGGGACCCGGGGCGACCAGATCGTTCAGGTTGAAATCCAGATGCCCGCGGCCATCAACAAAAAACAGGAAAAGTTGTTACGGGAATTTTCCGATTTGGAATCGAACAAACTGAAAAACAAGCTGAAGAATCTGCTGAAAAACTATTAACCCCAACATAGAAAAGAAATCCCATGTTTGAATTAAAAGTCGTCACCCATTTCGCCGCGGCCCACAACCTGAAGATGGTTGCGGAGCAATGTGAAAACCTTCATGGCCATAACTGGAAGGTCGAAACCTCCGTTTTCGGAAAAAAATTGAACGCTGCGGGCGTCCTGATCGATTTCGGCGAACTAAAGCTCCTTATCAAAATCATCATGAAAGAGCTGGACCACAAATATCTAAACGAGCTGAACTATTTCACGGGCGGCAATCCCTCCTCCGAAAATATCGCCGTCTATATTGCAAACCGGCTCCAGGAGATGCTCCAGGAAAAAGGCGTCGAGGTGAGCAAGATCACTGTCTGGGAATCGGAAAACGCCTGCGCTACCTATTTTATGCGGCCCCTCCCCTGATGGCGGCCATTAATGCTTCCCGGGTGATGATGGCGGCCACATCCGGAACCAGTTTCCGGATATTCTCCATGCCGCCCTCCTGACGGTCGATGAGGGTCACCACCTTTACAACATCGAGCCCCATGGCCCTCGCCCGTTCAATCGCCTGAATGGTAGACCCCCCGGTCGTCACCACATCTTCAATGATCGCCACGCGTTCGCCTTTGGCCATATCTCCCTCGACCCAGTTGACAATGCCGTGGTCTTTCAGGGTTTTTCTTATGGAAAAGGCCTTGATCGGCTGATGATTCAATTCGGAGGCAAAGGCGGCGGCCACGGCGATGGGGTCAGCCCCAAAGGTCAACCCTCCCACCCCATCGGGGTTCACATCCTTCACCGCTTCAAAAACAAGGTGTCCCACGAGAAACATTCCCCGGGGAGAGAGGGTGGTGGGTTTGCAGTTCACATAGAACGAACTTAAACCTCCGGAGGCCAGTTTAAAAACGGGTTTATCGGAATATTTGAACGATTTTTCACAGATCATCCGGATCAGTTCCTGCCGCATCATGACGCTTGCTCCTCTCTTGTCGCCCATGTTGTTTTGAAAAAAAAGCCCCCGCTGAACTGGGAAATTGGAATCGCCTGTTTTAATGGCATTCAGCAGGGGCCCCTGATATAAGGAAAACCGATGAAGGCACTCCCCGAATCACCCGAAGAGTTACCAGCAAAATCCTCCAAGGTCAACTCCAATACACAAGGATTCAGCACCGATTCATCATAAGCTTGCTCCCCGAATTCGTTCGAACGGCGCTTATTCGGGCTTGTTCTCTCTTGGAGACCTGAAAATCGGATAAAGCGCACACTTTAAGCCAAAAAAACAATTTTATAAGCACGGTTTAGTTGAAAAACCGTGCTTTTTTCTTGCCTTTTTCGCGTG
>JAGVHJ010000328.1 GCA_020056645.1 Desulfobacterales bacterium | reverse complement strand
TTAATTTGCGCTTCATACCATTTCATGCACAAACGGCTATTGTAATTACAGGAGGGCCTGTATAAAATACAGCACCCTTTATCTGATTTACAAAAGTTTTACATAAAAGGAACGCATGGAAAAACAGCACTGGATACTGAACCCCATCACGGCCTTCGGCCTCTCCATCGTTGCCCTGGTCACCTCACTCACCCTCTTCATCTACTGGTATGTACAGGCAAGCATCGGAATAGAAACCGTGGTCCGGAAGTTCAACCTGGACCCGGCTCAATTCATCGCCTCCCAAACGTGGGTCGTCATTCTGGTTCTCTCCCTGCTCGTGGGAATCATCCTCATCGGCATTTTTTTGAGCTTTGTCTATTATTTGAAGGTGCTTCAGCTTTATAGGCTTCAAAACAACTTTATCAATAACTTCACCCATGAGCTCAAAACACCCGTCACTTCCATGAAGCTCTATCTCGAAACCTTTTTAAGGCACGAACTTTCACGGGAGAACCAGAAAAAATACCTGGAATACATGCTTCAGGACATTGGACGGCTCTCGGACAACGTCAACCGGATTCTGAGCCTGGGACGGATTGAGAGTAAAAAATACGAGGGGGAGTTTGTCAAAACCGACATCGTGGAAACGATCCGCACCTTTCTGAAAACCAACGCCCGGATATTCGAAGAGTTCGACATCCAGGTCCATTGTGACCATAATGAGGCCTACATGGTCCGTCTCAGCATGCCCCTCTTTGAGATGTTTTTAATGAACCTGATTTCAAATGCTGGAAAATACAACAAAAATCCTGTACCGAAAATCGACATCTCCGTTGAAACGAAAAAAAAACGGCTCCTGATTCACTTCGCCGATAATGGAATCGGCCTTGAAAAAAAGGAGCGGAGCAAGATTTTCCGAAAATTCTACCAGGTGGGCCGATCGGACAACATGTCCGCGAAGGGAAGCGGCCTCGGACTCTACCTGGTCCATAACATTGTGAGAATCCACAAATGGAAAATAGCCGTTCAACCCAATGAAACCGGAGAAGGCTCGGACTTTGTTCTGTCGATTCCGTTGAAGCCCGAGCCCTAAACCTCATAACCCATCAAATGAAAATAAAACGCCGACTATGAATAGCGCTGAAAAATCCAGAAAAATTCTCATTGTGGAAGATGAAAAACATATCGCCGAAGGCCTGATGCTGAACCTCTCCTTACAAGGGTATGAGGTGGATATCGCCTTTGACGGGGTCGCGGCGCTTGCGAAATGGAAAGAGTGGCGGCCCCATCTGATCGTTCTTGATGTCATGCTTCCCGGAATCGATGGTTTCTCGGTTCTGAGAAACATCCGGCTTGAAGATGAACGGCTTCCGATTCTCATTTTATCGGCCAAGGGAGACTCCACCGACCGGATAAAAGGGCTCCATTACGGCGTGGACGACTATCTCACCAAGCCCTTTAATCTGGAGGAGTTCCTCCTGAGGATCGAACGTCTCTTAACACGGGTTTCGTGGAGTGAGACAAAGACGGAGAGCCTGCCGGAGGGGCCTGAAAAAGAGATCCGGTTTTATAAGTTCGGAACCAACACAATCGATTTCTTCACCTCAACGGCCATCTGTCAGACAGGGGAGGTCGAGCTCACCAGCCAGGAGATCCGGCTGATCAAGCTCTTTATCGCAAACCGGGGAAAAACCTTATCGAGACGGCGGCTCCTGGAGATCGGATGGGGCTATACCCAGAACACATCCACGCGGACCATCGACAATTTTATCGTGAGATTTAGAAAATACTTTGAGGAAAACCCGAAAAAACCCAAATATTTCAAAAGCAAACGGGCCATCGGATATGTGTTCGACCACCCCTGACCGACCGATATCTTCCAAGCCGGTCCCTGATCCATCATCACCAGGCCAAGAACCGGCTCCGCTCTATGAACTGTGGAAGAAAAATTCATGCATGTGGGTCACAACCATGGCTCAGGGCTCCCATTGATAATTCTTGAATTCATCCGGATGGGCGGCCCGGTATTCGGCCTTGGCCTTCAAGACCCTATCGAGGATCTCCCGTGAATAGACCTTGTCCACCAGCTGATCCCATACAGGTCTTGTCTTCTGTTTCCAGAGCTCCCGCTCCGCCATTGTGGGAATATATACGTTCATTTTATACAACTGTTCAAATCAGCGGCGGCGATATAGGGGATTTAAAAAATATCACTATACCAAACCTATGGGTCCAGATTTTTAAAATCTGGCCGCGAGGCATAACTTGTAATGCTATTTTTCCGGCACGTCTTTACCGGGAGGCCGCATCTCCCATCACTTTTTTTAAAGATTCGGAGGTGACCGGATATCCCTGGTCTTCAGGGATGCAGAGCATCATCTTCCCGCTCCTCTCTTCCACCCATGGCATGATGGCCTTAATATTCTGGGCGCGGGCCGCGTCAAGCGCTTCCTCCATGGTGCGGGATTTGGCGAGTTTCAGAAGGTTCATCCGGGTGGGGAAGAGCATGGAAAATTCTCCTGAGTCGGCCATCTGAATGGCTTTTTCCGGGGCGATCCACAAGGAATCGACCGATTCGGACCCGTCATGGAGACCGATATGATCCTGGGGCGCCATGGCCAGAAAAAAAGTGGTGTCAAACCGCTTGGGCATCAGTTCGGGAGTGATCCAGCGGGCGAAGGGGACGAGCGCGTCACAGGCCAGGAGGAGCCCCTCCTGGCGCAAGAGGGTTTCAAGGCTCATCTCACCGGATGCGAGTCTCTTCCGGTAATGGGTCAATTCCCCAAGGGGCTCTCCGGCAATCATCTGACCTGTTTCCCGATGACGGGTCAGAAAAATGCCAGACTCTTCAAAGCTCTCCCGGATGGCCGCCACGCGGAGGGAGATCTCCATTTCCGTCATACCCGCCTTGCCGTCGCAGTCGTTTAAAAGCGCCGGACATCGGTCCTGGGCCTCCACTTTTCCTCCCGGAAAAACAAGGGCTCCCGACGCGAAGTCGATGGCGCGGTTGCGCCTGACCATAAAGATTTCCAGGCTGTCAGAGCCGTTTCTTCCCAACATGACCGTGGCCGAGAGAATGAGAGAAACGCTTTTTTTATCTGTCATTTGAAGGCCCCGCCCACCCCGACCTCTTTTCCCTCGCGAATCCGGTTCATGTTTCTCACCGCGCACATATTTCCGCACATGGTGCAGGTATCTTCGCTTTCGGGTTTGGAGCTCTCCCGGTAGGCTCTGGCCTTTTCCGGATCGATGGAGAGCCGTATCATTTCTTCCCAGTCCAGAGCGGCCCTGGCGCGGCTCATGGCGTCGTC
>JAGVHJ010000178.1 GCA_020056645.1 Desulfobacterales bacterium | reverse complement strand
GTAAAGAAAAGGTTTTTTTTACGGTGAATATTCAGAAACGGATTCTACATTTTGTCACCAGAACCAATTGGGGAATTTTTCTCCTGGCCAGCCTTTTCGCCTATCTGAATCTGCCGTTCAATGTCTTCATGGGCATTTTTTGTGGGGGTCTTATCGTTACCGTCAATTTCCATCTGCTTTCAAGAACGCTGAAACGCGCCTTGACGCCGCCCAATCTCACCTCACACAACGTGATCATCGCCAAGTATTATATCCGCTTTATCATCAGCGGTTTTATTATTTTTTTATTGATTTCCAAGCATATTGTTGATCCGCTGGGCCTGATTGTAGGACTATCGGTGGTGGTCGTGAGTATTGTTCTTGCGACAATACTTGAGTTGGCAAAACAAGTTTTCAGGGAGGCTGTATAGCATGACGCATCCTTTTTTATTTCTGGTTGATCTGTTTAATGTGAAAGGGCCGCTGTACCATTTCGCCCACCTCTATCCGCAGGTGGTTTACACATGGTTCATCATGGGGCTTTTGATTGTTCTGGGGTCGCTGGCCGCAAAAACCGTTGGCATGGTTCCCGGCCAAATGCAGAATCTTTTTGAGTTGATCATCGACGGCGTCGAAAATTTCATGGTCGACACCATTGGCGAAGAGGGTCGCTGGCTCTTTCCGCTGGCCGCATCCATATTGCTTTTCGTCTTCGTCAGTAACCTGATCGGACTCGTTCCCGGCTTCTTTCCTCCAACGGCCAGTCTGAATACCACGGCGGCCTTGGCTCTGGTAGTTGTTGTCTTTACCCATATCATCGGCGTCAAGTATCATGGCGCAAGCTATGTGAAACATTTCCTTGGGCCAGTCTGGTGGATGGCTCCCCTGATTTGTCCCATTGAAATCATCGGTCACTTGGCGCGAATCCTCTCTTTATCTTTCAGGCTTTTCGGAAACATGATGGGCCATGAGCTGGTTCTTGGCATTCTCTTTTTCCTGGCCGGCGCATTTTTCGCACCGCTGCCGATCATGGCTCTGGGTATTTTCGTGTCCTTTGTTCAGGCGTTCGTGTTCTTCCTTCTTTCGATCATCTACTTTTCAGGCGCCATGGAGCATGCCCATTGATGATCGGGAAACGATTGAGGGTTTATCCAACTTTGGTTAGATAGGTATTTAATGGTTTTGGCTTTTAAATTGGGAAATTGGAAGCTAAAAAAAAAGGTAAAAGGAGAAGGTAAATGGAAGCATCAGCACTTAATTTTTTCATCGCATGCGTAACCGCAGCTGGCTTTGGCATCGCCGTAGCAGCATTTGGTTGTGGTCTTGGCCAGGGTATGGGTCTCAAGGCCGCTGTTGAAGGCATTGCAAGAAATCCGGAATCTTCTGGAAAAGTAACTGTTACCATGTTGATCGGTCTTGCCATGATCGAGTCTCTGTGTATCTATGCACTGGTTATCGCATTGATCCTCATCTATGCGCATCCCCAGGCAGCTGCGATCGCAGGACTTCTCGGTGGCGGCGCTGCCCACTAAAAAGCGCTTCACTGCTTGAATGAAAATTCAGAAAGGGCCGTGTCTTCAAAAACATGGCCCTTTTTCTTTTTGTAACTAGTGCCCGAACGAAAACAAAGGTTCAAGGGCCTCAAACGGTTCGCACGTTTTATCGCAAAAAGCCTTCGAAACTCTCTGGCCTAACAAAAGTGAAAGTCACCCACAAAAGTGGCCTTTTCACAGCTAAAGCAAGGCCATACTGAATTGTTATTTCTTTTTTAATTATGCTCCTAATCCATCCCCCCATCGCAAAACCCGGTGAGCCGCCCGCAGGTATCGCTAAGATAGCCGGTACTCTTAGACATCACGGTCTACCCGTGACTGTACTTGACGCCTCCATTGAAGGTTTCCACTATCTGTTGAACCTGCCTCTTCAGCCGGAAGGGACCTTTTCCAGGCGGGCGGTCAGCCATGCTAAAAGGAATCTTCAGGAGATTCGAACATGGGATGCCTATCACACCATCTCTCGCTATACCACCATCGTAAACGAACTTAACCGGATCCTTTTTCTCGCCGGTCAGCGGCAAGGAGTCCGCGCGACCTTTTCAAACTATACGGACGCATCCCTTTCGCCGGTCAATTCCAGGGATCTGCTTCGAGCGGCGCAGTTTCCAGAGACCAATCTCTTCTATCCCTATTTTGAGAGGCGGCTTATGGATCTGCTTTCTCAAAACCAGTTCGATTGGATCGGATTCTCTCTGAACTATTTAAGCCAGGCCCTTACAACTTTCGCCATGATCGGATTTATAAAAAAGAGATGGCCCCAGGGGCGGATCGTTCTTGGCGGCGGCCTGGTATCTTCATGGATGAGCAGGCCTGGCTGGACCGATCCTTTTACCAGCCTTGTGGACCATATGGTTCAAGGAGCGGGTGAAACCCCCCTTCTCGCGTTGCATGGTCTTTTCCCGGAAGCCTCGAATTGTTATCGGCCCGATTATTCCTTATTCGATCCGGATCTCTATTTTTCTCCAGGCTTGATCCTGCCCTACGCCACCTCAGCCGGATGTTATTGGGGAAAGTGCTCCTTTTGTCCAGAATCGGCGGAAAAAAATCGATACTATCCCTATCCCGCAGAGAAAGTGGTCTCCGATTTAGCGATTCTCAACCGTGACACCGACCCCACGCTGGTTCATCTGTTGGATAACGCGCTCTCTCCTTCCATGATGAAGGCGTTGATCGCAAGGAAGCCATGTTTCAGCTGGTATGGATTTGCGCGGGTATCGCACGATCTTATGGACCCCGATTTTTTAAAGGATCTTAAAGAGTCTGGATGCGTTATGCTGCAACTGGGAATCGAGTCTGGAGATCAGGGGGTTCTGGATTCGCTTCAAAAGGGAGTCTTTGTTGAGATGGCAGGAAAGGCATTAAAAGCGATTCACAGATCTGGAATCGCAACCTATGCCTATCTCCTTTTCGGAACCCCACCGGAGAGCCAGGTCCAGGCGCGACATACCCTTGATTTTACGGTAGAAAACGCGGACTTTATCGATTTTTTAAACATCGCTATTTTTAATCTTCCAATCGATAGTCCTGAATCAAAAAGCCTCGATCTTTTTCCATTCTATGAAGGGGATCTTTCCCTCTATTCGGACTTCAGACATCCAAAAGGATGGGGCAGACGGGAAGTGCGGGGATTTCTCGACCGCGAGTTCAAAAGCCATCCCGCGATTACTCCCATCATTCAACGGGATCCCCCTTTTTTTAATTCCAGTCATGCGCCGCTCTTTATCATGAATACGATGAAAAAAAAGTAACTATTCAGTATGGCCGAGTTTTCGCCAGTTCAGCAAAAAGCCAAGAAGCCCCCGAAAAAAATAGGGAACGAACAAAACGGACTTTTCGCCATCTTGATAAATAGCTTCTGAATAGTTACGAAAAAAAAGAGATAGGATCATATTGCGGAAATAGAGGGAGTATGATACGCGGCAAAAGAAGAAACAATTGAATCTCCAATCGTGTCAGGGAAGGGTCATGCATAACGAAATCAGGGCTGATATCAAGAAAAACAGACTCTATATCACCATGAGAAATCTAAATGATTTTCACATGGAATCATTGATCGGCCGCATTGATGAGGAGTGCGCCAAGCTTCAGAAAGGATTCTCCTGCCTGAACGATATTACCGATTACGATCCGTCGAGCCTTGAAAGCGAGACCCTTTTGATGAAGGCCCAGCACAAACTCTGGCAGGCCGGGCTTGGGGTGATGGTCCGAATCAGCAGAAAAGAAAAGCTTGATGGGCACTATCAGCTTGAGAAGGCGAGCAAACTCTCCGCTGGCTATTCCGCCATCGTTGTATCGAGTCCCGCAGAGGCTGAAGAGGTTCTTGATGGAAAAAAAATGAGGGATCAGGTGTGTCTTACCGTAAAGCAAGGAACCGTGGAACGTTTTTCAAGGCTGGCCTCTTTCAGGAAGGAAGACACTCTGGAGTTCATCGAATCGGTTCTCATGCGTTATCTGGATGATCAGAAAAAAAGACAAGGCGAAAATGAGGAAATTCCTTTAAAAGAAGGGCTCCAGGAAGTATCTCCTGTCGGCGAACTCTCTTCCAGACGACGTTTGAATGATTCTCTTCAGCCCTTGGTGATGGAAAAGATAGACCGGTTGACCGCTATTTGTGAAAACATAGCGGCCAATATGGAAAATGTTAAACAAGTAGTGACACAAGAACAGACCCCAGGCGGGCAAAAGAGGAGGAGATGTCGTGATAAAAGCGTGCAATCTTAAAAAAGGGATGATCGTCGAAATCAATAACAGGGCCTATCAGGTTAAACATATCGATGTTCAGACCCCTTCCGCCAGGGGCGCTAATACCTTATATAAGGTGCGATTCGCGTCGGTTCCCGGCGGTCAGAAACTGGACCAGTCCTATAAAGGTAATGATGCCTTTGAAGAGATGGCCCTTGAGCGACGGCCGGTAAATTTCCTCTTCAACGATCAGGAGAGCTTCACCTTCATGGATACCGAAAATTACGAACAATACGCCTTCTCCAAGGAAGTTCTGGAAGGCCAGGCCGATTGGATAACCGATGGCCTTGAAGGAATCACGGCGCTTCTTTTGGACGGAAAACCGATCTGTATCGAGCTTCCCATATCGGTGATCCTGGAGATTGTTGAAACCGCACCCGCTCTAAAGGGAGCAACCGCCACCAACCAGAATAAGCCGGCGACCCTTTCAAACGGCCGGGTGGTTCTGGTTCCCGAATATCTGACTTCCGGTGAAAGAGTGCAGGTCAATACGGAAACCGGAACCTTCATGTGCCGGGCTAAAAGTTGATACCCGACCTCGCC
>JAGVHJ010000228.1 GCA_020056645.1 Desulfobacterales bacterium | reverse complement strand
TCGCCGTCGATATCTCCATGAAAGCCTTGATGGTCGCGAGGGAGAATGTCCATCGCAATCTCCTTGAAAGATCGGTCCATTTTTTTTGCGGGAGCTGGCTCAATGCGATCACGCCAGATGCCCGGTTCGATGTGATCGTGTCGAATCCACCCTATATCCGGAAGGGGGACATGGCGTCCCTCGAACCAGAGATCCGCCAGTATGAACCGGTTCTGGCCCTGGACGGTGATCGGGACGGGCTTTCCGCTCTCCGCGCAATTATAGAAGCGTCAGAAGCTCACTTGAAACCAGGCGGCCTTCTCATGATCGAAATCGGGGATGGCCAGGAAAAGGAGCTTCTGACAATTATTCACAATACGGGCTGTTATGCCCGACCCACCTTTCACAGGGATCTGACAGGCGCGATTCGGGTGGTCCGGGTCAACAAAATATAAGCCTCTTGATAAGGGGGGAGGCTCCTCGGCGAGAGGAATCATTCCCTGGTTGACAAGATGGCTCATACCTACTATATTCCAAAATACGAATATACTTCATGGGCTGTGAACGATGAAAGAATTTATAAAAGTGATGAAAGCCCTCTCTGACGCCAACCGGGTGAAAATCGTCAAGCTTTTGCAGCACAGAACGATGTGTGTTTGCGAACTCCAGGCTTTACTGGGTATCGCCCAACCCACTGTGTCCAAACATTTAAAGATTCTGGAAGAAGCGGGACTGGTTCAATTTAAAAAAAATGGCCTATGGGTCAACTACTATCTTGACGTCGAGAATAGCACTCTCTATGCATCGACGTTGCTTACACATCTCAGGAGCTGGCTGGAAGAGGACTCCGCTGTCGCTGAAGCAATCAGAAACGCGCCGTATGCCAACCGGGAAGAGATCTGTAATCGATAATATATTTTTTTTCTAATATATTTATAAATGGCATTATATAAATTCAATAGACTCCGGCGGTCAAAAAAGCGCTGGGGGAAACAACTCCTCAAATGACACGTAAGAAAAATGAAGGTTAGGGAGGTTTTTATGAACAGCACTGAATTTTTATTGAACCTGATCAACAGCGGTCTGGGCAATCTGGCGGCTTACTTGGCGGCGCATGTTTTACTCTGTCTCCTGCCTGCCTTCTATATAGCTGGGGCGATGAGCGCCCTCATTCCCAAAGAGTCTATAACACGTTTTCTTGGGCGCAACACGTCCAAATGGGTTTCCTACCCTGCGTCGGCAACCGCCGGTTTCCTCCTGGCGGTCTGCTCCTGCACGGTGATCCCCCTTTTCGCAGGCATCTACAAAAAAGGCGCCGGGCTTGGGCCTGCCATCACTTTCCTGTTCATTGCGCCGGCAATCAATATCATGGCGGTGGTTTATACCGGTGGTGTGCTTGGCATGGATCTGGCCATGGCGCGTCTAATTCTTTCCATGGCCTTCGGCATTGGCATCGGCCTGATTATGGCGCTCATCTTTCGACGGGATGATGCCGAACATGACGCTGGCACAGAGGCGATCTTCGGTGAAAAACGGCAAATGCACCGCGCCGCGCTCCTATTTATGCTCATTTTGGTTTTCCTGCTGGTAGCCGGTACGTTCCAGCTTGATTTTCTCAAGCGGTCCTATGCCGCAATCACCTTACCCATCGGCGGTATGGATCAATTCCAGGATTGGCTCCACAGCCTGGTTCCGTTCGACCCTGCCCGGGGTGAAGAGGGGGTGGCCGCTCAAGGGGCCATGTTGATCGGCATGCTGGTCTTAATAGGTCTCACCTCCTGGAAAGGCATCGAGCGCATCCACGAAGGGATGAATGGCTGGACGTGGATTTCAATCGCCCTGGTTGGGTTGACGCTGCTTCTCGCCTCCGTGGGGATGAAACCCCATGCAAATGGGTTGGATATTTACGTCACCGGTAAATTTATGGGCGTGCTCGTCTCAACGACTCTTTTAGGTTGGCTTCTAAAAGCGGGTCTGACAGAAGATGAAACGACCGAATTCCTATGGGAATCGTGGTTCTTTGTAAAACAGATTTTTCCGCTCTTGGTTGTGGGCGTATTCGCGGTGGGAATGATTCGTGAATTGATTAAACCGGAATGGATAAAAGCCATCTCCGGAGAGAACACGGTTTGGTCAAATCTGATGGGGGTCGTTTTCGGTGTGTTCATGTATTTTCCCACCTTGGTGGAAGTGCCAATCGCCCAGATGTTTCTTGACCTGGGAATGCACAGAGGCCCCTTGCTGGCATACCTTATTTCAGACCCAGAACTCAGCTTGCAGAGCATCCTGATTACCGCCTCTATTATTGGCCGCGTCAAGGCCTGGGTATATGTGTGTTGGGTGGCGGTTTTCAGCACTCTTGCTGGTTTGATCTATGGCTCATGGGTGAATGGAACGGCGTTAGGCGTGATTGCTGGCTATCTTGCCTTGATCATGGTCATTCTTGGCATTACGCTCTGGATGGTCACACGAAAGCAGCAGAAAATCCAATCGGTAAATTCGGACGCCATCAATTACCGATAAAAAATTATTGCGAAGTCCCGGATATTTTGTTACAGGTGTCAGGTTAAATTAACGTCACACGCTTACCGGATCTGGTATCGGGTGCTTTCAGCGGAAAGTCGGTCCCAGGGATGAAGGAGGCGGTGGAAACAAAACCAAACAGATTAAGGAGATACCCATGGCTTACGTTACAATCAGGGAACTACTCGAAGCGGGCGTCCATTTTGGTCATCAGACCAAGCGGTGGAATCCCAAGATGAAACCCTACATCTTCGGCGCGAGAAACGGCATTTACATCATCGATCTTCAGAAGACCGTCCGTATGTTCAGGGATGTCTATGATTTCGTGGTCGATACGGCCGCGAGCGGGAAATCGATTCTCTTTGTGGGAACAAAGAAACAGGCCAGGGAAGCCGTTTACGAAGAGGCTAACCGGGCGGAAATGTATTATGTCCATAACCGATGGCTGGGCGGCATGCTCACCAATTTTCAGACCATTAAAAAGAGCATTGATCAGTTGAAACATTACCGAACCATTGAAAACGATGGGACGATCAATAATTATCCCAAGAAAGAGCGCTTGAAACTGGGCAAGGAACGAGTGAAACTCGAAGCCACTCTTGGCGGAATCAGCGAAATGAACGGGCTTCCCGGAGCCGTATTTATTGTCGATCCGAAAAACGAGAGCATCGCCGTGAGCGAGGCCAAACGCTTGAGGATTCCCATTGTCGCCATCACCGATACCAATTGTGATCCGGACGACATTGATTACATGATTCCTGGAAATGATGACGCTATCCGGTCCATCCGCCTGCTCACATCGAAAATTGCGGATGCGTGCATCGAAGGCAGGGAGCGGCTGGCTGAGAAACGGGCCGCCGATAGAGACAAAAGAGTAGAGGATGACGTCGATCTCAGCATGGCTGAGAAAGGCGACACCAGGGGGGCCGTGAGTGAGGATATGGAGAAAACAGTCATTTCCGATGGTTCCGATGGCCCGATTGTGGAAATGATACGAAAAAAGAAACCGTCGGCGGGTTTCGCCGAAGAATTGGGAGAATAGCAATGGCAGATATTAGTGCAGAGATGGTAAGAGATCTTCGCGCCAAAACAGGCGCGGGGATTATGGATTGCAAACATGCGTTGGCCGAATGCAAGGGCGATGCGGAAAAAGCATTGGATTTCCTAAGAAAAAAGGGACTTGCATCCGCCCAAAAGCGAATGGGCCGGGAAACATCGGAGGGACTGATCGGATCCTATA
>JAGVHJ010000406.1 GCA_020056645.1 Desulfobacterales bacterium | reverse complement strand
CAGGGTAATCGCATTTGGGACGCGCCTCCTTCGGCCCTGCCGGGGGCCAACCTTTTGAAAAGGTTGCCAAACATATCACAATAAAGGTTCAATCAACACTATCTAAAAACCTCTTTGTCCCGCTTTTTAAAAGCGGGCCGCCGGAGGCATTGATAATCAATTCAAGCTATTACTTAAATCACTCACCACGCCCTATTCTACATGCGATTCCCCTGGCCAATTAAGGTTGGCGTTCTTGCCGTTTGACTCACCCCCTTTTTTTCAGTTGAAGTCTTGTCTGCATCAGGCTATCCTAATAGTATCTGATTCGGCAGGTGGTTCCACGATTTTAGGATCGTTCATAGACCCCGGACCCGTATTACTTATTTTGTTTATTGAAGCTAATTGATCGGCAATGATTTTTAGTCATACTAATTATAAAAAGATCCGATAACAGGCTGAACAAAAAGATCCCTGTTTCCGGCTGACAGATCGAACGCGGAGCCCATGCCCCATGGAAAAAATATTACCCCAGGTTTATGATCAATATATTAAGGCCCTGATGAATATCAGTCAGGCCATCACCTCGGATCTTTTTATCGAGGATCTCCTGAAACTGATTGTCATGGTCACCGCCAAGGTGACTGACTCGGCCATCTGCTCCCTCTGGATGATCGATGAAGATGAGAAACCCCCCATGATCAAGCTGAAGGCCACCCAGGCCATCGCGCCCGAGTATGTCAAGGACCGGGCGCTCTATCTGAACGAGGGGGTGGTCGGTTATGTGGCCACCACCAAAAAAACGCTCTTGATCAGGGATGTGCTGAAAAACCGGCGCTTCAAGGAAAAAGAGATGGCGCGGAAACTGGGGCTGGTCTCGATGATGGGGATTCCGCTCATGCTCAAGGATGACCGGGTCATCGGGGTCCTAAACTGTTTTACCTCGACTCCCCACGATTTTTCCGAAACCGAGGTGAACCTGGTGACCGCTGTTTCCAACCAGGCGGCCCTGGCCATTTTAAACGCGGAATTGATGGTCAAGACCAAGGTGATTCAGGAGGAGCTTGAGACGAGAAAGATCGTTGACCGGGCCAAAGAGGTGCTGATGCTGAGACGCAATCTGAAGGTGGAGGAGGCCTACCGCTGGATCCAAAAAAAGAGCATGAACTCCCGGAAATCGATTCGCCAGGTCGCCGAGGCGGTGCTCTTGTCCGATGAGCTTTATAGTGATTAAGTTTATTTTAAATAACATGATGGATTTTTTTTAAGCCTATCTTAAATTTCTTCTTGACAACCCGGTCCAGTCTCAATTAAAAAGAGATCAACAATTTAAGTTTTTATTATTTTTTTTCCGCACAATGGCGTGCGGAAACATTATTGGAAAAGACAAAGACGTCTGTTCACCTTGTTTAGGAGATCAGGCGTCTTTTTTTTTGGCGTCACGGATTGATCGCGGGTGATAGGCGAGATGTAACGCGCGTTAAATTCTGAATTTAACCGTCATTTAATTATTTAATTAAAGGAGAATATGACAATGCGATTTGCAAAAAGCAACGACGTACTGGGAACGGCGAACAGAGGAAATCCTGCGGAATCGGGCCTATGCACCCTTTGCCGCGCCGATTGTCAAGGTAAATGCGAGACGTGGCTCTCCAGTATGGTTGGCCGGAAGCTTCTCTATCCCCGCGATTTCGGAACCGTGACCGCAGGCGCGAACAACACGACCCATGTGGGCGTTTCCTATAATTCATTGAGAATTCAGGGCTATGCATATGGCGCGAAAGGATTGAAAGAAGGCCTCACCACCAATCCCGATGATTGTATTTTCCCGAACGTCGATCTGACCACCGAATTCGGATCTACAGTGAAGACAAAATCCCGGCTGCCCCTCATGACCGGCGCTCTGGGCTCCACCTTTATTGCGGCGAAATACTGGGACTCTTTTGCAGTGGGCGGCGCTCTTTCCG
Source organism: Desulfobacterales bacterium (assembly GCA_020056645.1). Lineage (GTDB taxonomy): Bacteria > Desulfobacterota > Desulfobacteria > Desulfobacterales > JAHIVH01 > JAHIVH01. The sequence continues at coordinate 2,435 of JAGVHJ010000406.1, read as the reverse complement.
GCATTCCCATCGTTGTCGGTGAAAACGTTGTGGGCGTTGATAAAGAGTCTGTCATCAGTAACGGCAGAATCTCCAAAGCCCCCGAGCTCGACCGGCGCATTGACACCTACCTCCGCTATTTCGACGGTTACGGTGCGATCATTGTGCAGCTGAACGTGGAAGACACCAGAAATGGCGTTGCCGAATATGTCGCGGGCAAATATGGCGACAAGTGCATCATTGAGCTCAAATGGGGCCAGGGCGCAAAGGATATCGGCGGTGAAATTCAGGTCAAGAGCCTTGAATACGCACTCTTCCTTAAAAAAAGAGGGTATGTGGTCGATCCCAACCCGGAACTTCCCGAGGTTCAGGAAGCATTCAAGAGCGGCGCGATTGAGTCCTTCGCCCGCCACAGCCGGCTGGGCGGAACCAATCTCTCCTCGGTCGAACTTGTCCGGGAAGATTTCATGAAAACTGTTGAATACCTGAGAAGCCTTGGCTTCAACCGGATCTCCTTGAAAACCGGTTCCTATGGTATGGAAGAGCTGGCCATGGCCATTAAGTTCGCCTCCCAGGCCAAACTCGATCTCCTCACCATTGATGGTTCCGGCGGCGGCACGGGCATGAGCCCCTGGAACATGATGCAGAGCTGGGGCGTTCCCTCCATCAACCTCCATTCAAAAGCCTATGAGTACGCAAGTCTTCTCTCCGCAAACGGCGAAAAAGTGGTCGATCTCTCCCTGGCTGGCGGCTTCGCCCTGGAAGACAGCATTTTCAAAGGACTCGCTCTTGGCGCTCCTTTCACGAAGCTGATCTGCATGGGCCGGGCCATCATGATTCCGGGCTTCTTGGGCTCGAACATCGAAGGCGTTCTCCATCCGGAAAGAAGAGAGTCGATCAACGGTAACTGGACCGAACTTCCCAAGACCGTGTCAAGCATCGGAACCACCGCCGAAGATATCTTCTCATCCTATTTCGATATTCAGAAACGGCTTGGAAAAGACGAAATGAAGAAGATTCCCTATGGTGCGATGGCGTTCCTCACCCTTGTGGACAAGCTCTCCTGCGGACTTCAGCAGTTGATGGCCGGTGCAAGGCGGTTCTCTTTGAATAAGATTTCACGAAACGACATCTTTTCCGCCAACAGGGAAACCGCACGGGAAACCGGTATCGCGCACATTTCCGACGTGAACGACGAAAGCGCGAAAAAGATTCTTCTCTCCTAGGAAGAACCTGAAGATTAGATAGATCCTTACAAGGGCTGAAGATGGCTACTTAAGCCGCCTTCAGCCCTTTTTCTATTTTATGCGGATCCATAAAAGGGTTGCGGATATTTTTCCGGTGTTTTCCCAGCCCGATGGGGTCTCGGTGGTTAGATAGAGTGAATCGCCTTGGGCCATCCGATAGATTTCCTGCAAGGTGACCCTCAGCTCTCCGGAGAGCAGATAACCGATCTCTTCTCCCTTGCTGGAGAAAAAATGGCAGGAGAGGCTTTGCCCTGGCGGAATCTCTATGACAAAGATCTCGGCCTTTCCGTCGTGGCCGATGGGGGTCACGAGTCTTCCCTGGATATCTCCTTTGGGAATATCCGGAAACCGGATCTCCACGCCGCTCTCCTTTTCAAAGAGAACCCGGTTACGCTGGGGGCTTCTCGCGCCGAAAAAGGAGCCCACCTCCACGGAGAGGACCTCCGATATTTTGAACAATGCGGGCAGGGAGGGGTAGATGGAGTTGCTTTCGATCTGTGAGATCGTGCTGGGCGTCACCCCGATGAGCTGGGCCAGTTTTTTCTGATTCATGCCCTGCCGGGTTCGCATCTCCTTGATCCGATGCCCCAGGTCGATCTGGCTGGTGGCCCGTTTGTCATTTTCAAAGTGTATCGAGAGCCCTTCGGTCCAGAAGCCGATGGGTTGATTCAGGGTGTCCGGGTTTCGTTTCTCGGCTTTGAGAACCGTGAGGATTGACTTTCCCCGTTTGAGAGCGAGATCGATCGCCACCTGGGCCACCTGATTGATGTGGGCCTTGAGCCGGCTGGAGTGGGCCTCTTTTTCAAGAATCCAGTAAGCCACCGTGTCCAGTTCATAGAGCTGGGGGCAGGTCCTTGAATAAAATTTAAGAACCGGCTCCTCTCCTCCCCAGAGGTCCTGCATGCCGGTAAGGCTTTCAAAAACGAGGCGCACGTCTCCCTTCATGCCTTTGAGAAGTCCATAAATAGCCTCGCCGATTTGATCCGGCTTCCAGGGCTCGTTGATCCGGATGATCTGGTAGGGCCATTTGGCCCCGTCTTTTTCATAAAATTTGTTGAAGACTTCCGAACCGTCGCCCTTGCCGTTGGTGAAGCAGTCGAGAATGATCAGGTTCTGGTTTTCCGCCAGAGCGCCCAGTTTTTGAAGGAGATTTTTCGGGGACCGGTCAACGCTCACATAGATGATGGGCTTCTTCTGCTCCTGGGAAAT
>JAGVHJ010000335.1 GCA_020056645.1 Desulfobacterales bacterium | reverse complement strand
GGCCCACAGCCAGGCGTAGAGGCTATTTTTATGGAGATAGTGCTCAAAATCCCTGATATCATAATGGAGCAGAAGATGGTTGAGTCTTCCGATTTTTCCTTCTGGAATCAAGACCTTCTCGTGAACGATGGCCTTTGAAAAGGAGGCCCCTTCCCGTCTGAAGAGCCTTAAAACCGCCCGGGCGCTGCGGCCATGGGCCAGAAGTCTCCCAAAAATGACAACCCCCCATTTCAATCTGAAGGCCGCCTCCCTTGGCCTGGACGACAGGACCATCTCAATCTCGGCTTCAAGCTCGGGCGATAGGGCCTCATCGGAATCGATGGACAACACCCATTCACCGGTCGCCTGATCCAGGGCCCGCTGTTTCTGGGGTCCGTAGCCGGGCCAATCTGTAACAAAAATCTTCTCGGTATATTTTTGGGCGATCTCGACGGTCTGATCCGTGCTGCCGCTGTCAAAAAGGATGATTTCGTCCGCGATCCTTGAAATCGATTTCAGGCAGGTCTCGATCCGGTCCGCCTCATTTTTCGCGATGATGATCACCGATAGGGTATAGGATTTGTCCGGCACACGGGCCTCCTTTTATAAGATGTGAGTTCATATCAAAAAGCGCGGCCTGTTGCAACCCTTAACCTCCAGGCGAAAACATGGAGAACCCAGGGTAATCGCATTTGGGATGCGTCTCCTTCGGCCCTGCCGGGGGCCAACCTTTTGAAAAGGTTGCCAGACATATCAAAATAAAGGTTCCATAAACACCATCTAAAAACCTCTTTGCCCCGCTTTTTAAAAGCGGGCTGCCGGAGGCATTGATAATCAATTAAAGTTATTACGTAAATCGATCACCAAGCCCTATTCTACATGCGATTCCCCTGATGGAGCCCCCCCCCTTTTCGTTCCCCAGTTGATCTTTGTATCATTCGATAGTAAGAAAGGGTGTCATTGTTCAACAAGACTCCCGGTTCCGGAGTTCTGAAGATAGGGAATCTCGAATCAGGAGAGAAAGAGGCGGACGACCCAAATGAATATATGCTTTGATGTGCCCCATCTCTATTATCTGCCCCAGTACCTTCCTGTCTGGCGGGAGCTTTTATGCCGGGGTCATGGGGCTCTCTTTGTTTTTTACCGGGATCCCGATATGGAAGGGGTGCTGGAAAAGGTCATCGCCAGTGAAAACCTGCCGGCGAACTGGATTTCAAGCCCGGAAGAGGCTGCCAGCTTCTATCTGCATCAGAAACCCGACTGGGTCATTTTCGGGAACGGATTTTCCCAACTTCCCAGAATCGCAGGGCAGCTCCAATCGGCCCTTCTCTATCACGGCATCGGTGTCAAGGCGTGCTATTTTGATAAAGAGCTCATGGAGATGAGCGTCCGGTTTGTGGAAGGGGCCTACCGATATCAAAAACTCTCCAAACTCTATCCGGACAAAGCCATAAAGGATGTGGGATTCGCCAAGCTCGACCCGCTTTTTTCGCAAGAAACACATGGGAAAATGGCGTTGGACCTCCAGGCAAAGGGGTTGGACCCTTCCAAACCCACGATCCTCTATGCGCCGACTTTCTATCCCAGCTCCATCGAGCTGATGGCCGATGATTGGCCCCGCACCTTTCACGAATACAACCTCATCGTGAAGCCCCACTTCTTCACCTGGAGCAAGAAGAAGTATCAGGGGCAGAGAGAGAAAATCGAAAGATGGGGCCGGTATGAGAACACCTACGTCGCCACGCCAGAGGAGTACTCCCTGGTTCCGTTCATGGCCAGGGCGGATATTCTCATCAGCGAAGCCTCTTCCGCCTTCTTCGAATTCGCGGCCTTGGACAAGCCCATTGTCTGGTGCGATTTTCTCAAGTTGAGACTGGGCTACCGAGGTATTTTCAAATTCAGATTCACCCAGCGGATGGATGGGGATATCGCCCCTTACCGGGACATCGGCATCCATGCGGATAGCTATAAAACCCTTAAACAGGCGGTGGATTCCCAAATAGAGAGGCCGGATCAATTCAGGGAAAACCGTATTCGCTACACCCAGGAGCTGATCGGGACAACCGATGGAAAGGTGTCGGCAAGAATCGTCGACTATCTCTCCACCGTTCCTATGGACAAAAATACTCAATCAACAGACGGTATCGAGGCGTAAATGAAAATCGTGATATTGGCCGCAGGCATTGGTTCAAGGCTGGGATCTCCCCTTCCCAAGCCCTTGACCCTTCTGAAAGACGGGAAAAGCATCATGGAGCATCAAATCGGAAATCTCCTCACTTCCTTTTCCATTCATGATATTTCGGTCGTTGTCGGGTTTAAAAAAGACCTAATCATGGAAGCTTTCCCAGAACTCACCTATATCTACAACCAGCATTTCGATCAAACCAATACCTCCCAGAGCCTCTTAAAGGCCCTTAGAAAATATTCGGACCAGGGTGTTTTATGGCTGAACGGCGACGTGGTCTTCGACGGCCAGATCCTCGAAACACTCCTCCCCCATATCCGGGAAAATCGATCCTTTGTCTGCGTGAACCGCGAAAAAGTCGGAGAGGAAGAGGTGAAGTACACCGTGGACAACCAGCAGCATATCAAGGAATTGTCCAAGAGCGTCTCAAACGCCCTGGGCGAGGCGGTGGGCATCAATTACATCTCTTCCGGCCACATCAACGCCTTTATTGGGTGCCTGGAAAAATGCGCGCTTCAGGACTATTTTGAAAAAGGCTTGGAGCTCGCCATTTCGACGCACGGTATCGCCATCCATCCCGTGGACATTTCCGAATTCAACTGCATGGAAGTCGATTTCAAAGATGATTTGAACAGGGCGAACGCTTTCATTCAATAAAAGTTCGTACCTATTCAGCAGCGATTCATCAAGATGGCGAAAAGCCCGTTTTGTTCGTTCCCTATTTTTTTCG
>JAGVHJ010000549.1 GCA_020056645.1 Desulfobacterales bacterium | reverse complement strand
TCAGGGGAATCGCATGTAGAATAGGGCTTGATGAGTGATTTAAGTCATAACTTGAATTGATTATCAATGCCTTGGCGGCCCGCTTTTAAAAAGCGGGGCAAAGAGGTTTTTAGAGGGTGTTTATGGAACCTTTATTTGGATATGTTTGGCAACCTTTTCAAAAGGTTGGCCCCCGGCAGGGCCGAAGGAGACGCATCCCAAATGCGATTCCCCTGGAGGATTGTTCTTGACTTCTGTCAAATATGTCACTAATTGGATTAATGAAGATGTAAGGTTAAAATTGAGATATTCCTGGTGAAGATCATCCGCATTCAAGCCTGGGCCATTTGAGCAAAGAGAGGATCGAAGGGCCGATACCATGGGTAAAGGGAGGATAAGGATGTCAGAAGAGAATGGCCAAAGTCCCACAAAACCACCTACCAGCGCCGAGCCCCTTCTCTATGACCGGAGAGAGTTTATCCGGGTGGTCGCCATCGGGGGCAGCGCCTTCATGCTTTTTGGAGCAAAAGGGGGATGCACGGCTCCTGAAGAGGAGAAGGCGCTTCAGCTCATCATTGCCGATTACGAAAAATGTATCGGATGCCGGACCTGCGAGACAGTTTGCTCCGCCCATAACGAATCCGTCATGGTAGGTGGTGAACGGTTAAACGGCCTGGGAAATCCTTATTTTTCGAGAATCCGCGTCACCCGGTTCAGTCCGGATGTGGATATTCCCATGGTCTGTGTGAATTGCTATGATCCGCCGTGTATCGCCGCCTGCACATCGCTTACCGATCCCGTAACCGGTGGGAAAGCCCTCTACCGTGATCCAGATCTCCTTGTGATTAAACACAATCCCTTGCAGTGCGGGGATTGTGAGAGTGAAAGCTGCTATGAGGCCTGTAAAACCCATAGCGTGGGCGTTATTCTCCCAAATCCGGAGACCCGCCAGCCCATGCGCATATGCAACCTCTGCGATGGCGATCCCCAGTGTGTCAAATATTGTCCGGCAGGCACATTGACCGTGACCACAATAAACGCCCATGAGGGGAGCCGGTTTTTCAACATGCCGCCGGAGGCCATCGCAGCCCAGCTGGCCAAAGAGTGGTACTATTTCGAAGGCGAATAAAAAAAGAGTAAACGAAACCAGTTCCGGTTTTCAAGGAGGGTGGGATGGCGGAAACCAATTACGGGTATTACGGAAGAGTCCTGGAACTCGATTTGACCAACGGAACCTCTTCCGTCAATCCGGTTCCTGCGGAGGATCTTGAGCGATTCCTGGGGGGAAGAGGGCTTGGTATTAAACTGTTGTGGGACCGGTTGAGCGCTCCCGGCGTGGATCCCCTTTCTCCCGAGAACCCCCTGGTGATAATGACCTCCCCCCTTTCAGGTCTTCCGGTTCCAGCGGCAAGCCTTGTCTGTTGTGTCACCAAGTCTCCCCACACCTCGCCCCATGCGTCGGAACACCCGAACGCATCCACCATGACCTATTCCAACCTGGGCGGGTTTTTCGGTCCGGAGATCCGGTTCGCCGGATATGACGGCATTGTCATCACCGGCAAGGCCTCCACTCCTCTCTATGTGGTTATCGATGACGACAGGATCGAGTTCCGGGATGCCGCCCCCTTTTGGGGAATGGGGACCGACGCGTTTGAGAGGCGTTTTTTCAAGGAGCTGGGCGATCCCCGGTTCAGCACATGCTATATCGGCCAGGCCGGGGAAAACCGGGTGGAGTATGCCTGCGTGATGAATACCGCTGGCAGAGCCTTTGGCCGGGGAGGCGTGGGATGCGTCATGGGGTCGAAAAACTTGAAGGCCATCGCCGTGAGAGGATCCAGAATACCTGCCGTTCAAGATCATAAGCGATTCCTTGAACTTTTGGAAAAAGGACGGAAATCCTATACCGATTTTGTGGTCAATATCGATAAGCCCTATGGGTCGGCCCGCTCCATTGGCACAGGATCGCTGATAGGCCAGCAGACCGTGCGGAACTACCGCGAGGGAACCTTTCCCGATGTATGGAAAATCGGCCCCATCGCCTCAAAAAGCCAGGTATGGGTCAGGGATTTTAGCTGCTACTGCTGCCCCTTGGCCTGTAAAAAAAGCGGGGTTGTGGAAAAAGGGGCCTTTGCCGGCTGGTCCCATGATGGGCCGGAATACGAGACCGGCGTGATGCTTGGATCGAACCTCATGATTTCCGATCTGAAGGGATTGCTCAAGGAGATTTTCACCGGCGATGATTATGGCCTGGACCTGATTTCAACGGGAAATGTGCTCGGATTTCTCATGGAAGCCTATGAAAAAAAGTGTATTGACCGGAATTTTCTGGATGGGATTGATCTGACCTGGGGAAATGTGGATGGGGCGCTTCAGATGATCCGGAAGATCGCCATGAGGGAAGGAGTGGGGGATCTTTGCGCGGGCGGGGTAAAGAAACTTGCCGCCATGATTGGCCAGGGCTCAGAAACATTCGCCTTTCATGTCAAGGGTCTTGAAATGGCCGGCTGGAATCTCCATCTTGACCCGGCCATGGGCATCAGCTACGCCACCTGTAACCGTGGGGCGTGCCATCTGAACGGCGGCGGTGTTCAGAGACAGAACCACAAGGTGGGATTCGATGCATGCTGTTTCTGCTCACGGGCGGATACCGGCATCAATCGGAATCTCCTATGCGATTTTTTGGAAGCCGTTACAGGTGTTAGCCGGAGCGAAGATGCGATGGCGATCATGGGGGAACGGATTTACAACCTTGAAAAGATGTTCAATTACCGGGAGGGGTTCAGGCGGATTGACGATCATCTGCCCAACCGGTTTTTCGATGAGCCCTTGACCGTTGGAATCATGGCGGGCGTGCGTCTCGACAAGGACTCCTTTTATGAACGCCTTGATAATTATTATAAGGAGAGGGGCTGGCACCCAGATACCAGCCGCCCCTCCGACGAAACGCTTGAGAGGTTGGGACTCTCTTTTACCTTGTAATTCCATTCGCATTCAAAGCGCTACCTTTGTTGGCCGCGTCGTCGGCTTCTCCTCCTTGCCGCCTTGGCGTCATCTTGAATGCAAAATGGAATAAAAACACGCTTACAGAGACATAGAATTGTGTCCGGCCATCACGATTCGGAGTGGTTGATTCTTTTGTTTTTCCTGAAAAACCCCAGGTTATCGTTAAAGACGTATTTCCAACCAAACCGGCTTAAAAGCATCGCGGTCAAAGGAAGCCAGACGGTCAGCTTGGAAAAAATTATCATGAAGACAAAGGCGTCGCCCCGTTCAAAAAAGTCGATTTCCGGCGGAACCATTTTCCGGACGGGTTCGGGAAACATGTCGACCTCAAAGGCGCCAAGGGAGCCGGGAAACATGTTTTTGAAAAAGAAGGGATAATCCTTGTTTACCAGGGATGCTTTTTTCCGGAAGAGGAGTTTGTTGTATATCATCATGAGATCCTTCGAGGGATTGAAGGTGTTCTGCATGATCCTGAAGAGCGCCCTGTATTTATAGAATCCCATGATGACGTGGGGATTGGGCGTGATGCTCAGTCCGACGAACCGGACTTTTTCTTTTTTGCTGAAGATCGTGAAGATGGAACGGGCGGAGAGCGTGCAAAGAGTGAGCCCCAAACGGTTTCCCCTAAACTCGCTCAATACCATGGTCTCGTCCAGGCTGAAGACCACATACCGTTCAAATTCCCAGTAAGCGACCAGCTGAAATCCAACGAGTTTGTGATCTTTGACGATGTAGGTGACCAGGTCCCGTTCGATAAAATAGGAGTAAAAATCTTCCTGGGCCTTCCAGCATTCGCTTTCGACCTTTTCGCAATCGTCGATGATGGTTTTGATCCTTGATATATCCACATGCTTGATATCAATGGTGTAAAATCGAAATCCATCTTTGTTTTGAATCGTAAAGAAATCCTCATGCTCAATGTTGTATTGCGCATTTTCCCCCTCAGGCGTTGAAAAGCCCGCATCTTGCCGTGGGGCTGCCGAAGAAATATCCATATATCCTCTCCTTACTTTGGACATGGCGAAAAGATCTCCTCGTATCTTCCGTTTCTTGTCCAAGTTAATAAAAACAACGCTTCCCCTTTAAAAATCAATAAAAACGGAGCGCTCTTCCTTTTTTTAATTTCCATGGTATTTTTCATTTTTAATAAGTTACCATAGGTAACCATCAAAAACAACGTTTTTTATGAATAATATATCTTTTTTTCACAAGATCCCGACGCATATGCGCCAGCCCGCTGTTAATAGAGGTGTTTGTGTTTTCGCGCAAGCGATTTTTTTTCAGGTCTTGTGTTTCATACCCGTGTGTCTTGACACGGTTGCTCTCATTGTTTATACACTATTCACCATTTTAGGTATGGGTGACCATCATTGTGTTATTGATCCGTCTGATTATCATTATTGAATGGTGAGTACAATAAAAAAAGTCGTTATCGTTTAGAATAATAAAAAAAGTCACTACCCCCCCATCCGGGGCCGGTTGACAAGGGGAAATCACTCATGACAATGACCATCGGAAGATCCATGCGGCTCAGACCGGTAAAGGTGATGATCCAGACCAAGGATGGTCATGCCATTACAGGTCAGGTCAATCTGGGAACCAAGGATAGGCTCTCGGATATGTTCATCCAGTCCGAGGAGCGATTTGTCATCATTTTGAAAGCGACCATTGATAATGAACAAGCCAAGGAGATTCTCATTCTCAATATGGACTTTATCGCCTGGGTGGAGCCCATTTCCGAAGACAGGGCCTTTAACGAGCACCTCTATCAGAAGGGCGCTCAAAAACTTTCATATTGAAGAATCATGGAGGTGATCTATCATGCCACATAACCCGCTTACGGGATTGCGCCTGAAATGGCCTCTCTTTTTATCAGTGGCGGTGCTTGGATCTTTTTTAACTCTCCTGGTTTCCGCAGAGGGCCGTTCCACACCTGTCAAGGCCTTTGTGAGCATTCCGCCCCAAGCTTTTTTTGTCGAACAGATCGGCGGTGACCATGTGATGATCGACACGCTCCTCATACCGGGGAAAAAT
>JAGVHJ010000191.1 GCA_020056645.1 Desulfobacterales bacterium | reverse complement strand
GCCATGACCGGAAGCGGCATTTCAGCCAAAGCCGCAGACTCGTCGAGAAGCATCCGGGGGCTTTCGCCCGAGGCGGAAGAGTACGCAAAGCAGACCGGGAAACCCCAGGAGTTTAGGAGTGCGCTTGACTCTGTTCTCGACCTCAAAATTCCGGATAGGGAAATCGAAAGCTTCCTGAAACAGGGAAAAATCGGCGAATACGCGGAATAGGAACCGTTTTTTATTTGGAGGAACGATCATGATGAACAAAATCAACAATGACTCTTCAGATAGGGGGGCCTCCCGCCGCCATTTTCTCAAATATCTGGGGGCGATGACGCTTCTTTTCACAACACCCGCGCTGGGAACAGACCTCTTTCAGCTCTTGGACCCATCCGGAAAAAATAAGGATCTTCAGAAAGCCAAAAATCTCCTGGGCGGAACGAGCGATCTCATCGCAAGCCAGAAGGAGATCGATTACCCCTCCGAGTTCGCCATCGGAGAGAGTCTGGCGCTGGAAGGGTTTCAGCGGTTCGGGCTTCCTTATAAAGATGACGGGCTTCAGAAATACCTGAACCTGGTCGGGCGGAGTGTGGCCAAAAATTCCCCCCGTCCCGACATACCCTACTATTTTGTGGTGGTCGACTCTTCCATCTACAACGCCTTCGCCTGTCCGGGCGGGATTATTTTTGTCAGCTCGACGCTTGTCAAATCCATGAAAAGCGAGGCCGAACTGGCGTCGGTCCTGGCCCATGAAATTTCCCATGTCACCCACAGACACGCCCTGAACACCATCAAGCGCGGAAAATGTTCGAGGGAATGGGAAAGATCTCCCAGGCCACCATGAAGGGAAAGGATAAGAAACGGTTCCAGAACGTTATCGGCGGTCTTCAAGATGTGCTGTTTGAGAAAGGGCTCGACAAGAACCTGGAGTTCGAGGCGGACCTTTCGGGGATTGACCTGGTGTACAAGGCCGGATACAACCCCAAAGGCTTCTTGCGGGTTCTTCGGATGCTGAAGGAAAACGAGCAGAAGGCGGAGAAAAAAGGCTCGTGGTTTTCCACCCATCCGCCCCTGTCGGACCGGATCGCCAAGTGTGAGGAGCGGTTGAAAAACTATCCAGACGCGGAGAGTCTTGCCGTGCTCCAGGATCGGTTCATGATCTATCAAAAGAAGATGATCTGAGAGGTCCGGATAAGAGGGCCATCGCCGGGGCGAACCTCATTGGAGATGGATCAGGAAAAAATGCCACTGGAGCACTATGCCACAACTCTTGCAATTCTTGCCATGAAACAGCCCTATTACTGTCCCCCGAATTCTGAATTAGTCCCCAGCAGAATTAGAGTCGTGACCCCCGATCATTCCTCTATGATCGTATTGAGCCTACGGCGTATCCAGGCGATGGCCGCCGGGAAACACTTGTGCATTGCCTTGTGAAAGGGATAGCTCTCTATCTCGCCCACCCCGATCCATCTAAGGTCGCCGCTCCTTTTTTCCAGGGAGGGCGAGCCGGATGAAAGGCAGCATGCGTACAAGGAAAGTTTGAGCTTGAAGTGGGTATAGGCGTGCTTAACATCGGCGATATGTTGGATGGGAGTTACTTGAACTCCTGTCTGGGCGACTATTCGTTCCCCAAGGGCGGTCTCTATTGAGACATTTCCCTCAAGCACTCCCCCCGGAAGCTCCCACATGCCTCCCAGAAATCCTTCCGAAGGCCGCTGAATCACAAGAAACCGTCCTTCATGAAAAACAAGGCCTGCCGCCATTTCTTTAATAGGGATCTTCTTTGAGGCGGTTTTTTTTGGAAACGCACCGGTTTTCCCTGTGATGGACGCCCGGCAGAGATCGCTCACAGGGCACTGGCCGCAACAAGGGGACGCGCCTGGCTTGCAGATCATGGCCCCCAGCTCCATCATGGCCTGGTTGAAACTCGATGGGTCACTGATGTCCAACATCTTTTCCGCATAGGGATAGAATAGACCATGGGCGCCCGCTTGGTTCACCGGGGTATCGATCAGGAAGAGGCGGGAGAGGACCCGTTTCACATTGCCATCGACCACCGCCAGCGGATGGCCAAAGGCGATGCTTTGAACCGCCGCGTTGATATAATCCCCCACGCCGGGCAGTCTCCTGAATGTTTCGGGCGTGTCGGGAACCTCTTTCCCGTGGCGCCGGGCCACTTCATTGGCTGCCCGGTGAAGGTGCCGGGCCCGGGAATAGTATCCCAGTCCCTCCCAGAGCTTCAAAACATCCGTAAGATCGGCCCTGGCAAGGGTTTCGATATCAGGAAACCGTTCGATAAACCGGGTGAAATAACCAGTCACGGTGGCCACTTGGGTTTGCTGGAGCATCACCTCCGAAACCCAGATATGATAGGGATTCTGCGTCTCTCTCCACGGGAGTTCCCGTTTGTTGTCATGATACCAGGCAAGAAGCCGCTTTTGAAATTTTTTTATTAAAGAGGGGCTCATGGGACGCTCTCTTTCAGATGAAGAAAAAAGGACGGCATAGTGATGATCTAATGCCACCCGAGAAGATAATTGCAAAATAGAGGGTTGTGCCGGATACGATCAAACGGTATTTGGGTATCAACGTCATAAACTTAAGACTTACATAAAATCTAATTAAATTAATATTTTAAAGCCTTCGGATTTACCCTCCGGGGGGCCAGATTTTAAAAATCTGGACAAATGGGTTTTGGTTCCTGGTTACGAGGCTCTGCCTCGTAACGAGAAGCGACCCACTCTCTTATATTTTGTAATTATCTTCTCGGATAGATCTCTTGCCGTTGCAAGAGAAAACGCTCTATCATATTTTGAGGAATTTGTTTATAGTTATCCGATTTTTTTTGTAACGATTCAGTATGGCCTTGCTTTAGTGGCAAAAAGGGGCTTTTCGCCATCTTGATGAATAGCTGCTGAATAGTTACTTTTTTTTTAAGAATGAGGTCGATTGTTTGGAACGGATAAGAAAAGGCCCCATGAAAAGGGTTGGATAGGGAGGGAGTAATGGACGAATCTCTTGGGATTGACGGACTCATGAAAGTGAGTCTCGACATCTGGAAAGCGCCTTCGCCTGCATCTGTTGACTTGGACCAGCCGCCGACGCCGGTCACCTTTATTTTCGGCGTGGGCCCAGGCGGATTGAGTGAGATCGAGTATACCCTGGCGGGGAAAAAAAAGGGGGATCGGGTCACGCTGACCCTTTCGCCCAACACCTTTCACGCCATCTTCGCCCACCTTGCCTGCCAATTCCATGGGGTGGCGGGCGATCATTCGAAGCCGATCTCTCTGGTGATTCAGGTGACGGGCGTCTCTCGTGCGGAAAATCGCGAGGTGGTCAAAGCCATGGCCGGGACCGGCTCCTCCTGTTCGGGCGGCTGCGATTGCGGATGCGGGTGTTAGCCGGAGAGGCTCGTTACGGTTCGCCAAGGGCCTCCCGGATGGCTTCGGCGAAGGCTTGCTTGGTGACCGGTTTGATGAGGAGTTTCCGGATACCCATTTTAAAGGCTTTCTCTTCGTCGATCTTGTCGCTGTAGCCGGTGGAGAGGATGATGGGAATGGTTGGCCGGATTTTCAGGAGTTCAGCGGCAAGGGTGATTCCTGATATCCCCGGCATGGTCATGTCGGTGATCACCAAGTCATAGAGGGACGGGGCGCTCTTGAATTGAAGGATCGCTGTTGCTGGATGGCTGCAACTCTCCACGGTGTAGCCCAGGGCCGTGAGCATCTTCTTCGCCATCCGGATGATCATCTCTTCGTCGTCCACATAAAGAATCCGTTCTGTTCCTTTGGGCGTCGGTTTTGACCCATTCTCCTTTTTTTGAATTTTTTTGTCCATGGTAGGAAGGAGGACGTGGAAAACGCTTCCTTTTCCGGTTTCGCTCTCAAAGGAGATCCCTCCCTGATGCTCCTTGACGATTCCATAAACCACGGATAGCCCCATTCCCGTGCCTTTTCCAACCTCTTTTGTGGTGAAGTAGGGGTCGAAAATCTTCTCGGATATCTCCTGTGGTATGCCGCATCCAGTGTCGCCGATGGAAAGCTTCACATAATGCCCCGATGGTAAATAGTCTCCCCGGCTCTCGGTCTCCTTTTCAAGAAGAACCGGCGCAAGCGTGATCGAAAGGGTTCCCTCGTCGTTCATGGCATGGGCTGCGTTGATGCAGAGATTCAAAAGCACCTGGTTGATCTGGGTGGGATTGGCCATGACCACCGCCGGTATGAACGGGATCGCCTGGTGAATGGTGATCGCGGAAGGAAGGGAGGCGCGGATGAGTCTCAGGGATTCCATGACCAGTTGCGAGATGTCCACCGGCTCCTTGGCCAGCTCCGATTTTCTGCTGAAATTGAGAATCTGACGCACCATGTCCCTTGCCCGCAATCCTGCTTGCGTGATCTCGTTGAGACAGGCGGTTCTCATGTCGTTTGAAACGGTTTCGTCCAGTGAAAGCTCGGCGTTGCCCAGGATCACCGATAAGATGTTGTTGAAGTCATGGGCGATGCCTCCGGAAAGGGTTCCGATGGCCTCCATCTTCTGGGCCTGGCGGAGTTTCACCTCAAGGAGCGCCTTCTGGTTTTCCGCGTGCTTCTGGCCGGTGATATCCCGTGAGGTGAGGGTGAGGCCGATGGTGTTTTCGGCAAGTTTCCGGGCGAAAATTCTGGACTCATAATAAATGATCTGGTTCTCAGGGGTGATATAGGAGGTTTCGTAGCTTGCGGGTTCCCCGGTTTCAAGGACGGTTGTGAAAATCTTTTTCACCTCCTCCTGTTGGCTTTTTTCAAGGTAGGAGAGAATGTTCGAGCCAATCAACTGGGGAACGGTGAGTCCGGGGGCGGCGGCGTTGGCGAACTCAATGGTGAGCTTTTTATCAAGAAGAAGAATAAAATCGGGGGAGCTTTGAGCAAGGGAGCGCCACCTTTCCTCGCTTTCACTGATTTTCACGGCGGAGCGTTTTTTCTGAATCTCTGTCCACATGCTTCCCAAAAGAAGCGAAAGCTGTTTGATGTCGGACTCATCATAGGGTAAAGACTTGTTCGCCACTGCGGCGACCAGCACCACCTTGTCCTGATCGAAAACCGGAACGCACAAGAAACGCCGGATCGGCACATGACCTGCCGGATATCCTTTTTTAGCCGGATGGAACGTGTGGTAGTCGTTCAGCATGAGAGGCTTCCGTGTCCGGACCGGGTCTCCCCACACGCCCGCCTGATCAATGGGAAACTCCAAGGGTTTGTCATGGATGACGCATTGGCCCATGGCCGTTTCCGACCAGGCGTGAATCATCATTTTTTTTTCATCCGGGGTCATGAAGCCTATAAACCCAAGCTCGCTTTCGGTGAGGGGAACCATTTTTTCGAGCACAAAATCGGCGACGCTTCTTTCATCGGCGCCGTGCATATTGGATACCTCGTAGTTGATTTCAAGCCGCGCCTCGTTGAGCCTCCGCTCCTTTTCATTTCGGACCCGCTCCGTGATATCCATGAACACGACGACCCCAGCCGTCACCTCGCCCAGGATGTCTCTCACCGGCGATGCATTCGCCATGACGTACCGGTCCTCGTTGTCATCCCGTCGGATGATGAACTCCCGG
>JAGVHJ010000311.1 GCA_020056645.1 Desulfobacterales bacterium | reverse complement strand
GCCATGACCTTCCGGTCGGTCGATACATCAAAATTATGTTCGTTTTTTATGTACTGAACAATCCTGTTCACGATTTTTTCATCGAAATCGTCGCCGCCCAGGTGATTGTCGCCCGTGCTCGCGAGCACTTCAATCACCTTGTTTTCAATTTTGACGATCGAGACATCAAAGGTTCCGCCTCCAAGGTCGAAAACGAGTATGTTTTGCCTCTCTGAACAGGTTTTTTCATAGGCAAGGGCTGCGGCGGTGGGTTCATTTAATATGCGGACAACGGTAAGTCCCGCGATCTCTCCTGCCTCCTTGGTCGCCTGGCGCTGGGCGTCCGTGAAATAGGCGGGTACGGTGATGACCGCTTTTGAAACGGGCCGGCCGATTTTTCTCTCAGCCCGCTCTTTCAGGTTTTTCAGAATAAATGCGGAGATCTCCTGGGGTCTGAAGCGATTCTCTCCCAGAGAGAGGCTCTCGTTTGAACCCATTTTCCGCTTGACGGAGAGCACGGTTTTTTCGGGGCAGATCACGGCCTGATTTTTGGCCGGGGTTCCCACGAGGAGTTTTCCCTCTGCATCAATTCCCACGCACGAGGGGACGATTCCCGAATCGTTTTCCGTGATTACTTCCACATGATTATCGATGATAAAGGCGATTTCCGAATTGGTTGTGCCAAGGTCTATGCCAACGATTGGTTCCATCAGACACTCCTTCTTATGACTTTTTTTGTTTTACTTGTTCACGATCACGTCTGCGGCTCTTAAAATCTCTTGATCACGGATGAACCCAGATCGCTCCTCTTCAATGACGCTCCCTGGTTCGACTCCTTTTCTTTGGGCGGTTCCGATGGCTCGCATGGTTTGGGGGTCGAATTTTTTTCCCACTGCATCAATGGGGAAAATCCCCAGGGTGGCAAGCGCCCGGTCAAACCGGCGGATGGCCATCTCGTAGCCCTCCTTAACACCCTCATACTTTTCTGTGGAGAGAAAGAGGCTCTTCCTTCCTATCAGCTCCGATGCGGCTCTTTTTCCTCTCGATAAGGCGTCTCGAATATCGAGGAAATGAGCGACAACGGTTTTTTCGGAGGATAGGCGTATCCGTTCCTCAAGGGTTGAAAGCGCTGCGGTCCTTTCCCGGAAGAGGTCTGCAGTATACTTGTAATCGTCGATAAAGGCGGTCAACGACTTGACGGCCCGGTTTTGTTCCCGGTTTTGGAGTTTGATCTCCTGGCGGAGCGCTGCGAACTCTTTTAGCACCGTATAGAGGTCCGCGCTTTCCATGGAGGGCTGATCCTCTTGTCGGCATGCTTCTTCGTCGGGCAGCTCGTTGAGCCATGTCCGGAAATCGTCAATGGCTTTCTCTTTCCAATCGGAAAGCCTATTTAGGGAAGCCGGTTCTTCCTTGGGTTTTACGAAAACGCTCTTCAGTTTGGTTAAAATCGGCCGAAGAATCGAATGGATCACACCGCGTCCGGCCCCTTGTATCTGTTTCTGGAACGTCGATAGATAGAATCCAGGCGCGTGTAGTTTCGGAAATGGGTTTTTCAAAGAGTTACGCTCCATTTAAAGGGTCTATGAACGGGAGTTTGCGGAGAATTTTACAAGATCCTTGAACGTAGCCCTTTTTTTTTTTACAGGAAGCGCGGCGGCCAGCTCCAGGAGTGCGGCTTCAATGTCAAGAATACTCATTCCATGAAACATTTTCGCCTTTATCCGACGCCGATGATCCTTTAACGCTTCATAGGCCCCATTGATCTGCCGGAACATCCGCGCCTCTTTTTCCGGGGGATATTTTTTTACAAGATCAAGAAAACGGTTTTTAATCTCCTGGTCCGTCGCTCCAGGGGTGAGACCCAGTATGAGATAGTGGTTAAGCATCAATCCATCCTTCTAAATATCATCATTTCCTTTATAGAAGCGCTTCTTCCAATAAGATGCGCGCTTCTTTTGATAGCCCCTTGAGGATGCCTTGGTGATTCAATAGTTTAAGCATGAAAGATATGGGGCCTTTGAGTTGCTCTTCCTTTATCATTTCCTTTGCCCTCTTTCTAATCAGATGTTCCGGCGCGTTTCTCAATCCGGCGTGATCGATTAATTGTTCTATTTCTTTTTTTAACTGTTTCAGTTCGCTTTGAGGTATCTGATCTAAAAACATATCAAAAAGATCATCTGTTAGGTCGTCCAACATATCTGGAGTGAAATCCAATGGGTCTGGGAAACCATTGAGGTCGTATTGAGGCCCATTGAGCCGATCCATCATGTCAAATCGAAAGGATCGAAGCGCTTCCTTTAAGGTATGTGCGAGAAGAGGAGAAAACGAGAGCTTGGCGGCAAAATTGCGCAGGGCGCTGGCGAGTTCAGGTGTCGCGTCTGCTAAAATTTTTCTAAATGGCTCCTCGTGGTATCGGTTTTTTTGGACAGACTCAATCACGAGCCCGCAGAAATCGATGAGCCCTCTTTCGTGGGCGGAGGCGCTTTGCGACCGTTCTTTCAACTCTTTGTCAAATGCGGAGAGATAATCCTCTTTAAAAGAGCTTTCGATCAGCCGGATCAGATCTTCATTGGTTAAAATGGAAAGGATTGACGGGTAGCTTTTGAGCATGGCTGAAAGCATATTGACTCCAGGATAGATCTTTTCTAAAATCGTCTCCAGGGGAAGAAGGAGTGAGAGTACATCGGTCGAACCAAGCTTCATTACCTCCTTTTTATGGGGAAAAGCCCTTTTGAGCGCCATCTGGAAAAGTGGGGCATGGATTTTTTTCATGGCGATGTCCGTCTCAAATGCGATCAACGCCCTGATTTTCTGGGTTAAGGATAGATCGCGGAGTGTGATTTGAAGGCTTGTGTCATGATCGGCCTTGTCGTCGCCATGCATCATTGCCGCAAACGCCTTTTTTTCGGCGAGATAGGGGGTGAGTTTCGGGCTTTTAAAGGTGCTTGCCTTCTCAAGATCTTGAACGACCCGCTGCCGCAACCCTTTTTTCAGATTCTTATCAACTGTGAAAAGAAGCGCTGTCACATGGCGGTCGATCACCCGCTGATCGTGGGGGGCGATTTCCAGGGCTCTCTCCAGGGCTTTCTCGGCCTTCCGGAACGCATTTTTTTCATAGTGGATATCGGCCAGTTGAAGATGGGGAAAAGGATCGTCTGGAAAGTATCGGATCATGCCCTTCAGTTGATCTTCCACGCGATCTTTGGCGTATCGCTCTTGTCTGGGAATTTGAAGCAGCAGATGATACCCCTCCTTGTTTCTTGGATCAAGACGGATGCTAAGGGCGGCGAGATCGATCAGCGCATCGTCAAAATTTTCCATCATGACGCCAAAGGCGGATCGCGAGGTGAGATACGCTCTGTAATCATAAAAATCGTTTTGGACACTGTCGTAATCTCTCTGGGATCTGATGATGAGTTTATGGAGAAGGTGCGATTGAGCGATTTTCAGGTCTGAATCATCCGGAAATTCATTTTTGAGTTGGAGCCAATAGGCCTCAGCCGTGTTGAACAGATTTAAAAATGAAAAAAAATTGGCCTTTGCGGTCAGGATGGCGGCCTCTTTTCCGGGAAGCAACCTGTGAATCAGTTTGATGGTCTGTTTGGTGACCGGCGCCTGTTTGATTGAATTTGCAACCACCATCTCGGCCAGCTGAACCATCGCGGAACCGGGATCTTCTGGAAAGAGGGTCTCTGCGATGGATTGCGCCGAATGGAGAATCGCCGAGTGCTCTTTTGTGGCGAGCGCCTTTGTCAAAGCCCCTATCTGCTCTTTGAGTTGAAACGTCCCCTCCCAGCATGGCCCTGAAACCGGTTGAAACCGGACGCCATCCCCGTTTTCGGAATCTGGACGGCCAAGGGGCTCAAGTAGTTTCCAGAGGGGGTTCTCTTGGGGCAATAGAGATAATGTTTTTTTAAGCGCCACGTCATCATCGGCGTAAAAAGCGACCATCGCTTTTCCAAGAAGCCGAACAGGCGCGTAGGGAGAGGATCTGGGAATCGGTTTGAGAGTCTCCAGGGCGCGCTCCCACTCTCCTTGGTCCATCAGGGACCCCGCCTTTTCAATAATGGCCATAGGGTGCCTTAGCGGAGAATCGGCCTCAAGGTGTTCGAGGAGGCTCCAGTGACGTCTTATGAAGAGTCTTCCCGCGAGTATCGCTTCCACCTGTGGCTCCCGTCCTCGTGAGCTTGAATACTCCTTGTAGAGATGAAGGGCGTCGCTGTCTGAAAGAAGGGGAAGGTAGATCGGCAGCGTTTCAGCCGTCAAACTTGCCGAAGTGGGTTTGAACTCGGCCATCATTCTCATAACGACGGCCGCTTCCTCGTACAATCCTTTGGTCTTGAGCTGCTCGGCGCGCAGGGCGTAAGCCTTGAAGAGCGATATTCGAATCTCATCGGTCATGCCATTCTTTTTTGACGCCAGTTTCAGGAGGTCAATGGCCTTTCTCGCGTTTCCTTCTTCTATGGCACTTGTCCCTTCTTCAACCAGCCATTCGGGAGCGCCCTCTGCCTTGTCCTGATATTTGGCTTTCTTAAACTTATTTTTTTTATGTTTCGTTGCCATGGATGTTCATCAGCGTGTTAACTGTCTATATTTAATCCTGTGGGGCTGATCCGCGTCGATTCCCAGCCGTTTTTTCCTGTCTTCGTCATACTCGGAGTAGTTCCCTTCAAACCAGATGGCCGAGCTCTCTCCTTCAAAGGCGAGAATATGGGTGGCGATCCGGTCCAGAAACCACCGGTCGTGGCTGATCACAACCGCGCAGCCGCCGAAGTTCTCAAGGGCCTCTTCAAGAGCCCGCATGGTGTTCACATCCAAATCGTTCGTGGGCTCGTCCAGAAGAAGCACATTCGCCTCTTCTTTGAGCATCCGGGCCAGATGGACCCGGTTTCTCGCTCCTCCTGAAAGGGTTCCGATTTTTTTCTGCTGGTCCGCGCCTGAAAAATTGAACTTGGCCACATAGGCCCGGGAGTTAATCTCCCGGCCTCCCAGAAGAAGGGTCTCCTGGCCGTCTGAAATCATCTCCCAGATGGTTTTTTGGGGATCAAGCACATCCCGGGTTTGATCCACGTAGGCGAGTTTCACGGTCTGGCCCTTGATGATCTTCCCAGAGTCTGGCGTTTCCTGGCCGGTGATCATCTTGAAGAGGGTGCTCTTTCCCGCGCCGTTGGGACCAACAATTCCAACGATGCCGCCCGGTGGCAGGGCGAAGTTCATGGCGTCGATGAGAAGCGTGTTGTCATAGGCTTTTTTCACATTTTCGGCCTGAATCACCACGTCCCCCAGCCGAGGGCCGGGCGGAATGTAGATTTCCAGGTCGTCGGAGCGTTTCTGGATGTCCTGGGACAGAAGGGCTTCATATGAATTGATGCGGGCCTTGGATTTGGCGTGTCTCCCTTTGGGTGACATTTTGATCCACTCCAGCTCCCGCTGTAATGTCTTTTGCCGCTTGGATTCGCTCTTCTCCT
>JAGVHJ010000310.1 GCA_020056645.1 Desulfobacterales bacterium | reverse complement strand
CCCCGCTTTTTAAAAGCGGGCCGCCGGAGGCATTGATAATCAATTCAAGCTATTACTTAAATCACTCACCAAGCCCTATTCTACATGCGATTCCCCTGCCACCGTAAAAGAAGCCTATTGACACATAAGAGCCCTTTTTATAAACTCGGGGCACTATTTAAGGAGAAAAAAAATGAACCTATCAACCGTGTTAAAACTGATTGTGGCCATCACCGTTTGGTTTTCCAGTATCGCGTTCGCCGACAACTGGAAAGAGGAATCAAAAAAAGAGTATCCACATAAATCAAGATACGCCCATGACAATTATGAAGACCAACGCGGCCAGAACCAGCATGACAACCGGCGAGACAGAAACCGGAATGACCGCCGCTATGACCGAGACCGAGATAACCGGTATGATCATCGTGACCGGCACGAGCGCAAGGATCAATATGATCGCCATGACCGCCGCGATGGCAAAGACCATTGGGACTACAGCCACCACCATGGATACTCAAAACGTCCCCATGACCGGGGACGACACTATGGACACCACAAATACCGGGGCCGCGGTTATGACTATCACGGCCACTGGCGTTCCTGGAATGAGTGGGATGGATACGTCAGAAGCAACCCCCGCATCTATCGGCATGGTAACTATTACCGGGAGAACTCCCATTTGATGTTCCGTTTCTGTGATCCCGACACGGGCGGCTGTTTCTTTTTTTCCATCGGTCAGTAGTCCAAGCAGGTAGCGTTTTGAATGCGAAATGGAATTAAAACCGGTAAAAATATCCGGCCTGAATGGTAAAGCCCCCCAGATCCCGGTCATTTCTTCCGAAGCGGTCGATGATGGCATTGACCGCTTCAAGCTGGATGCCATATTTCTGTGAGATGGCCGATTCTTTCGTGAGGTAGGCGATGCCGCACTTATAGTGATATCCGCCCACATGGTGGCTTTGCCGTTCTTCGTCATCGTTCCTCCCGGCAATTTCTTCCCTGACATACCAGTGATCCAATCCAGCCCCCATATAGGCATAAAAAAACGGGGTCAGGTAATGGTTATAGGTGAACGAGAGGGAGGTCGGCATGACAATGAAGGTGTTTTGTGCCTCTGTTGTTTCACCGGAGGTGGAGAGCATATTCCCTTCCAGCTTCAGAAAACCGGCATCGATATCCACGTGCAGATTCTCATGGAGGGTTCGTTCATAATAGAGCCTTACCGGAACGGGAAAGCGATCTTCAAAGGTCTCTTTCATGAGAGGATCACTCATCTTGAAGTAGCCGGCCTTGATGCCGATGGCGTTGTTCATCCCGGAGAGAGCTGTTCCTTGAGACGCCACGATGAATAAAGGCGGCAGTAGAATCAGGGCAAGCCGCCATCCACCCTTGAATAACAGAGCCACGACCAAAACCACACCCGTTAAAACCGCCATCCACAGGTCTCCTGGGCTCTTTTTCAACGACCCGATAAAGCAGCCGGATTGAACCCCATCGGAGTCGATCAAGATACGTTGGATCCCCTCAATCGCCACCGTGCTGGATGGGGATGGCCCGCTTTCATTCCCCGCCTGATCATAGGCTTTCACCGTTATCGTAAATAGAGCGCCGTTTTCAAGGGAGATTTCTTCATGGGCGGTCCCTTCTCCGATGGCGATGGTGGTGTCGTCTCCCACATCCAGCACCGTGGAGCGGCCGGATTGGTCGTCCGTTACCGTGATTTGATACCCTTTTAAATCGGCCATCCCTCCATTTCCACTATCCTTGATTGTAATCGTGATGATCCGGTCTCCGGTCAATTGCGCGTCAGGCGCCGATGGCGTTTGGGGAGGCAGCGTATCGGGTGCGGTATCAACAATCAGCGTGGGAGAGGCGGCGGACTCACCGCTTTCCGCAAGAGATGTGATGGAAAGATAGTAGCGGGCCCCGGATTGCAGATTCGAAAGGGTGGCCTTGTTCAGATTGGCGTCCATATCCATGGATTTGGTGTCGCTGTCAGAATCGTTTCTGTAGTAGATCGTATATCCCGAAAGGTCATCCATATCAGGCCGCTCCCAGGATAAACCGATGCTTGTTTCCGTAATATCTTCAATGGATGTCACGGAAAAATTTGAAGGCGGCGCAAGCCCGGTTAACGTTTTTGAGGATAGCGTATCCGAATCCGTGGTGGTCGTGTTCCCGCTGTTAAAGGCGGTGACCTTGACGTAATAGGTGGTATTGGACGACAGTCCATGGATGGTGTAGCTATTCGTTTTAGAAGATGAAACGGTATATCTGCTATCGAGCGTCCCAGAGAGGAGCCCCCAGGAAACATAGTAGCCCGATGTGTCATCGGAATTGACCGTCCATGAAACCGCAATGGTCGTGACGCCGGCCGACAGGGTGACGTTCTGGGGTTTTCCCACGGCGGCCAAACTCCATCCCGGCAGGATGAGACCAAGGAAAAGAACGGAAAAGAGAAGTTTCTTCATGGGGTGCGTCTCCGTATGCAAATGATTCATTGATTGAAAAAACAAAATGCAACCTACATGATAAAGAGACCTCCGTCAATATATTCGATGGCTTCCACACTCTGCGGCTATCCGCTCCCCCCTCCCCACGATTTTACGTGGCATGCTTAGTGCAGCATCTATTGGCAGCAATAATCAGAAGGGAAAATTTTTCCCCTTTTTCAACGAAGAGGCAGAAATCCAAGAGGGCCGGGATCGGCCCAAGGGCTTTAAGGAAAGAGAAGAGATGTCCGATGAATATATCATGACAAAGGAGCGTTCCATGGAATCATCCGCCGCCCGGATCGAGAATCTACTCAATGAAAAGATTCTTTTATTTCAAGATCTTGTTGAAGTATTAAAAGACGAGAAAAAAAGCATCGTGGAGATCGATGTGGATAAGCTCTGGGCCTTTTCCCAGAAGAAGCAGACCATCGCATCCGCCATCGAAGCCATCATCAATCAGATCATCGGCGTTCTTGACGAAGCCGCCATCGATCACGCCATGAACGTTAAAACCTTTTCCGTTGGGAAAATGATCGAAAA
The DNA here is from genome assembly GCA_020056645.1 of Desulfobacterales bacterium. Lineage (GTDB taxonomy): Bacteria > Desulfobacterota > Desulfobacteria > Desulfobacterales > JAHIVH01 > JAHIVH01. Next base: position 1,503 of record JAGVHJ010000310.1, on the reverse strand, counting down.
AATGGAGCCCGAAAAAACGGATCGGCTCGGGAAGCAACATATCTCCCTGATCCTCATTAAAAAGCGGGTGCATGCGCTGGCCAGTGAAAATAAAAAATTCATTACAGAGTATCTGGGAGTGATGGATGAGCTGATCGGAATGATTTCCAATATCGGCGACCACACCCCGGTCTATGACAACAACCGGTTTAATAAACGTTCGAAAAAAACAACCTATATGTTGAATACCGAGGTGTAGGGTATGAGCGGTATCTGGAACACACTCAATATCGGAAAGAATGCGATCGCGGTGCAGCAGTACGGCATCAACGTCACTGGGCACAACATCGCGAATGTCAACAATCCCGACTATTCGAGGCAGACGATTCCACTTACCAGCAGCACCCCAATCACATACGCGGGATTTCTCATGGGAAGCGGCGTCGAGGCCGAGCAGATCAGGAGCAGCGTGGATCAGCTTCTGGAAAACCGCTTGACCAAGCAAGATTCAAACCTTTCCTCCCTGGAGGAGATGGCCTCCTACCTCAACGTTCTTGAAAGCTATTTTAATGAAAATTCGGAAAGCAGCTTAAGCGTTCAGATGTCGGAATTCTGGAACGCCTGGCATGATGTGTCGGACAATCCGGAAGGAGCCTCCGAACGGATCATCCTCTATGAAAAAGGGAACAACATCGCTATTCAGCTCGATACCCTGAATGAAGAGCTGATACAATTGGATGTGGAGATTTCACGGGAAATTTCCTCGGCCGTCGGCCTCGTAAACTCCCTGTCTGAACAGATCGCGGATATCAACCGGGAAATTATTTACCAGGAGACGAACAACCGGAAGGCGAACGATTTAAGAGATCAACGAAACGCGTTGTTCAAGGAGATCTCAAACCTGATCGACGCCCACTCGTTTGAGCAGCCCAACGGCACCCTCTCCATCCTCACCTCCAACGGATTCAACCTGGTGAACGGCGTCTCTTCGTATGGACTTGAGCTCGAAGAGGGCCGGGTGATTTGGCAGGGCTCCTATGGCGGGAAGATGGATATTTCGAACAAGATAAGCGGAGGCCAGATCGGCGGGTGGCTTGAAATCCGCGATGAAACGCTTCCCAAATACACCACGGAATTGAACGTTCTGGCCGAAGATTTCATCTGGTCGGTCAATCAGGCCCACAGCCAGGGGGTTGGCCTCGAATATTTTCAAACGCCTCTGACAGGCACGAACGCCGTGGATTCAACCGGTCTATTTTCAACCCTCGCCTTTGGCGACCGGATCGACTACACGAAAGAGTTTAAAATGTGGGTCCAGGACGACACCACGCTCACGCCCGAACACCACGCCGTTGAAGTCGATATGGGCATCTCCGGATCGGTTCCGGCATCCTGGAGCGGTTCGGAACCTTCCGGAGAGCAGGCGATCTATAAGTTCACCGTGGAAGCAGGGGGAAGCGTTGGCCCTGATCTTGAAATCACGGAAACAAACGGACAGAGGTTGGGAGAGGTACAGACCGCTGG
>JAGVHJ010000321.1 GCA_020056645.1 Desulfobacterales bacterium | reverse complement strand
TCCATGAGCCTTTTGAAATGGGAAAATCCAACAAACTCCATGGAGATGGGCCCCGACCCGATATGGATGGTGAGCGGGAAATCCCTTTCAATGCAGGCGTCATAGAGATAATCAAGCCTGGGGTCGTTGATGTCGATCCGCTGGACCAGCGGCTGGAACTTGAAGCCGAAAATCCGGGGAGAGTCGAGGGCTTCTATCACATACGCTCTGAAATCATCGTCATCGGGAAAGAGACTCGCAAAGGGAATAAAAAGCGGGTGCTCGTTGGGGAGGTCCGCCATGAATCGGTTCAAGGGCGCGGCGACCCCCTTTTTATGGGGGTAACTTAAGGCCACGGCCCCGGTGATTCCATGGGCGATAAGGGTCTGCTCGATCTCTCCCGCAAGCTGGTGGTGAACTTTCCAGCCAAAAAATTCGAAATAGTCAAAGATCGCCTGAAAGAGCTTTTCCGGGAACACATGCACATGGAGGTCGATTTTTTTAGGTGGTTGTTGCAGGGATCTCATGCCAATTTACGGCTCCTTGATTGAGGCGCTCATGGGTTTTTTTCGATGATGCCTTTCGCGAAGGTCTCAAGAATCACCACCGCCCCGATGAGGAGGGCGAACCGCTCATCCTTGGTCTGGCCATGGAAATAGCGGTAGTAGATTTGCTGGGCGATCACCGCGAGCCGAAAGAGGCCAAAGACCAGGTAGAAATCGAAATTGGGAATGGATCGGCCCGATTTTTCAGCGTAGAGCCGGACGATCTCATCCCGTTTCAGCATGCCCGGAAGGGTTGTGGGAAGCATCCGCATCACCTGGAGATCCTCCGGATCATCCTGGTTGACCCAGTATCCCAGGGAGGAGCCGAGATCCATCAAGGGATCGCCGATGGTGGCCATCTCCCAGTCTAAAAGGCCGATGATCTCCAAGGGGTTGTCCGGGTTCAGAACCACGTTGTCGAATTTGAAATCGTTGTGGATGATGGCGGGTCTCTCTGAATCGGCGGGCATCTTCTCGTGGAGCCACTTCATCACCATTTCATAATCCGGGGCGTCTTCGGTCCGGGCGTTTCTGTAGCGGGTGCTCCATCCCTCGACCTGGCGCTTCACATAGCCCTGGGGTTTTCCGAAATCCTTCAACCCGATTTTTTCATAGTCGATCTGATGAAGCTCGATCAAAACATTCACCAGGTTGTGGCACAGCGAACGGGCCATATCGGGTGTAAGGGGCAATCCCTTGGGGGGATTTCTTCTTAGAATGATCCCCTTGATCCGTTCCATTACATAAAAAGGGCACCCCATTATTTCCGGATCTTCTGAGTAGACGAGGGGTTCCGGGCAATAGGGGAATACGGGTTTCAATGCTTTCAACATATGGTATTCACGGCCCATGTCATGGGCGGTCTTGGCTTTTTTTCCAAAAGGCGGACGCCGTAACACCATCTCCCTGGTTTTTGAATGAACGGCGTAGGTCAGATTCGAGAATCCGCCGGGAAACTGGCTGATGGTGATCTCTCCTTCAATGCCCGGTATCGAATCCTTCAGAAATTGCTCCACTTTTTTTACGTCGAGCTCCTCTCCCTCCCTGATTTTTGAAGGCGCGTCAATCATTCCTCTATTTTCCTCCATGAATAATGATGATGGTTCAGATGCTTTTTTTCCGCCTTGGATTTGAACAAATTTCCTAAAAACTTGAAGATCGAGTAACAGTCCAATCCCCCAACTTATTTGTCCAGATTTTTATAATCTGGACACCGGAGGCAAAAAAAAGGGTATTGCAATAGGATCTTTTTCCCTTAAAATTTCATTCCCGGCAGGTTCAGGGAGGCGGTGTTTCCGCCATCCACGGGAATGGCCTGGCCGGTGATGTAACTGGCGTCGTCGCTGGCGAGAAAAGAAATAACCGATGCGATCTCCTCCGGCCTCCCATAACGCCTCAGTTCACACCGGCTTCCAAGCTTGTTCTCTTTTCCAGCGCCTCGGGCGTAATCAAAGAGCGGTTGCGTCATGCCAGTCTCGACCAAGCCGGGGCAGACGGCGTTCACCCGGATGTTATATGCGCCCAGATCGCAGGCTGTTGTCTGGGTGTAGTTGATCAACGCCGCCTTGCTGGCGCTGTAAGCGTTTCCTCCGGCCCCGGAACGGATACCCGCGACCGACGCGGTATTGATGATCGCCCCTTGGCGGCGTTCCATCATATGGGCCGAGACATGTTTGGTGGCGAAGAGCGCTCCCAGAACATTCACCTCGAAGACCCGCCGCCAGACCCCTTCCTCCTGCTGGTCAGGGCCCGCCATATCTCCTGCGATTCCCGCGTTGTTCACCAATATATCGATCTCTCCATGGGTTTTGAGGGCCAGGTCGATCAAGGCTTTTACCGATGCTTCACTCGCCACATCGGTCGTTCTGACCGCGACCGTTCCTTTGGCCACCCCGATCAAGGCCGCAATCTCCTGCAATGCCGTCTCGTTGATATCCCCAAGGACCACCCGCGCCCCTTCGCTCACAAAACGTAAGGCGGTGGCTTTCCCGATGCCGCTCGCGGCTCCGGTGATCACCGCTACTTTATTCGTCAATCGTGGACTCATTCCGTTTCCCGCTTTTGAGATGATAATGGATAATACCGTTTTTTATTACCTTGGCAACTACTCTTTTCAGGGTAATCGCATGTAGGATTCGCCTTGACGGCCCTGCCGGGAGCCAACCTTTTGAAAAGGTTGCCAAACATGGTA
>JAGVHJ010000146.1 GCA_020056645.1 Desulfobacterales bacterium | reverse complement strand
GGAAATCGGGCGCGCCCATCGATCCGGAAATAGCCACCGGGTTGGATGATACGGCGGTCATGATCTATACCGGCGGCACAACGGGTTTTCCCAAAGGGGTTCTCTTGAGTTATGGGGCGCACCTGGAGATGTTCTGCACCTTGTTTGCGAATATCGTGGCCATGGGGGCCAGGGAGGATATCACCCGATCGGTGCTTCAGAAGATCACGAACGGCATTCCCATTCCCGGAATGAATTATTTTTCCCATCTCGTGGATCAGAAGTGGCTGAAGCGTATTCTTGGCGGAAAGAAAACGGTTGAAATAACCCAAAGAGCGCTGAAGCGCTTTTTAATGACGCCGGAACTTCTCAAGCACTCTTACAAGAAATCGATTCAGTATATGACCCCCTCGCTTCCTTTTTTCCATGACGCCTCCTATCAGATCCTCATCTTGGGCGCGATCATGGGGAATCTCACCTTTGTTTTGCCCGAGGAGGTGTCGTTCAATCCTGCCCTGATTTTTGAAACCATTGAAAAGGAGAAGGTGGTCTTTCTGGCCAATGTTCCCACCGGCTGGAAAAAACTGGTGAGCGCGCCCGAGAGCGGAAACTATGATTTGAGTTCGGTTCGGATCGCCGTCACTGGGGCCGGAGCCGCCTCAAAGGCCCTGAAACAGAAGATCTTCAAGACATTTCCCAATATCGTTCTCGTGGATATGTTCGGTCAGACCGAGATGACCCCCATCACCACCTTCAGAATCGATCTCTCTCCGGACCATATTAAGGAGCGGGCCGTGGGAAAATCGATCGTCAAGGTCAAGATCGTCGACGACAAGGGGTGTGAAGTCAAACCCGGTGAAGTGGGTGAGATTCTCTACCAGTCGCCTACGGTCATGAAAGGGTATTACAAGGATGAGGAAAAGACAAAAGAGGCCATGCGGGACGGCTGGTTTTGGGGCGGCGATCTGGGATACATCGACGACGAGGGGGATCTGAGGCTCATTGACCGGAAAAAAGAGTGCATCAACACGGGCGGTGAGAAGGTGTTTCCCCTGGAGGTGGAGGAGATCATCGCCGACCATCCAGCGGTCTCCGATGTGTGCGTCATCGGCGTTCCAGATGAGGAGTGGGGGAGCGCGGTGAGGGCCGTGGTCGTGCCTAAAGAAGGAGAAACCGTGACCGAAAAGGATATCATCGATTTCTGCAAGGGAAAACTGGCCGGGTATAAAATCTGCCGGTCGGTGGTCTTTACCGACGCGCTGCCCCTCTCTCCGGTCGGGAAAGTATTGCGAGCGAAAATCAGGGATTTATATGGACAACCCTCGTCTATCGCTTAAATAAATTAGGAGGTGTGATGTTCAAGCCGGATCAGTGTGATTTCTGCGGCAAGTGCCTTGAATCGTGCCAGTGGATGGATGTGGACCAGAGCGACGCGGTTCTCTGGATGAAACAGATGGCGGCTGGTCAAGAAACGCCTGTGCTGCAACACTGCATCACCTGCTACGCTTGCAACGAGATCTGCCCAACCAGCGCTAATCCCTTTGATCTGATCGCATCACTTCAACACCGTCATTTCTCCGTGACGCCCGAAGCGGCCATTCAGGCCACCGAGGCCCGCTATTTTTTTTCGGGGCAGATGAAAGAGGCCCCCCGCCATGACCGGATCATGACCACTTGCGTATTTGAAAAGAGCCATCCAGCGCTCTTTCAAGGATCGCTCTACGATCTGCCAAAGGTCGGCGGCAAACCCTTTTTCTGCTGGGTTCTGTTTAGCCATATGGGGGCCGTAGGCGTCCAGAACGCCCATGCGGCTGAGTTGGTATCCCGGCTCGCGGCCACCGGCGCCAAAGAGGTGGTCTGCTTTCATGACGATTGTTACGCCATACTTAAAAAAATTGCGCCCGAAGAGGGCATTCATGTGCCCTTCAGGCCTGTTCACCTGGCCGAATATCTGGTTGAGCGCCTGAAGGCCCATCGTTCCCGGATAAAGCCGTTGAATCTTCGCGTGGCTTATCAGCGGCCCTGTGCAAGCCGGCACACCCCGGAAAAAGAGGGTTATATCGATGAACTCTTTTCCCTGGCCGGGGTGGAACGGGTCGAGCGGGAGTATGACCGGGAAAAGGCTCTCTGCTGCGCCAATGTGAAATTGCTTCTGGGCCAGGGCGATCCGGAGCCGGATAAACGGAAAAACGTGATGGACGCTCTGAACCACAAGGCGGATCTCCTGGTCTGCCTCTGCCCCATGTGCATTCAGGCCCTCTCTGACACAGCCCACCCCCTTGGGCTGCCGGTCGTGTTTCTGGGTGATATCGCCCGCATGGCTATGGGAGAGATTTCAGTCTGATCTTTTAGAGAAAAAAAATGATTGAAATACCATTCATTCATACCTCCGGGGGCCAGATTTTAAAAATCTGGACAAATGGGTTTTGGTTTCTGGTTACGAGGCAGAGCCTCGTAACGAGAAGCGCCCCCCACTCTCTTTTATTTAACAATTATCTTCTCGGATACCCGGAAGGGCCGTCGGCGAATAGCTATTCTGAATTGAAAATAACCAAAACAAAGTCAAATTGGGTATAGTGGTCTGTTCCAAATCTTTTAAAAGATTTGGGCCTTGGTCATGATTCTGGCTATTTGGAATGGTCGTACCGGATCGGATTATCCCATAATATTCTTTTCGCCGGTTGGTGGCCGAAACGATGATTAAGGCCCAGATTTGGAGCATACTGTTTTACAGTCTGTAAAAATACCTGATAGGGGCGCTCCGCTCTTTAATGATGGGGTGTTAATGGTTAACTATTTTAATTCATATATTAAAATTGATACTTACCCGTTATGGCATGCCGATTGCTCTTCCTAATGCCATTTCCGGCGGAGAGATTGATTCGCCCCATAACCGATTCAACAAACAAGGCAGGAGGAGACCATGAACGACAGCAAAAAACGGATACTGGTAGCAACGGACGGCTCGGTCCACTCTTTTAACGCGGCAGGATATATCAGCGGAATCATGCCGCCGGAAACAACCTCCGTTGTGCTTTTCCATGTGGATGCGGAGGTGCTTGATCTCTATGCCGACGTGGAGAAACAGGCTCATAAAATGGATATGGAGAAGGCCTCCTATATGGAATGGATCGCCATGAGAAGAAAAAACATGCTGGAGCGCCTTGAGAAAACAAGAGATCTCTTTGTCGAGAAAGGCTTTCCCGCAAAGAATGTGGAAATCATCTCCAGGGAGATCCGGACCGGTGTGACTCGGGATATTATTGAGGAGTCATTGCGCGATTACGACCTTCTGGTGGTGGGCAAAACAGGCGCCCGCTCAATCACGGGGGTCTCCGTCGGGTCGGTCACCGAAAAGCTTGTCTCAAAGATTTCCCACATTCCCATGGCCGTTATCGAAGGACGTCCCGAAACCCGTCGGATTCTCGTGGGTTTCGACGGCTCCAATGGTTCGGTCAAGGCTATCAGAACCATCTATGGCCTGGCGGATTCGGGAAAGAGTTACACCTTGTGCCATGTGATCCGCTCCATGAATGTGCTGGCTGGCGACTTTGATGTTTTTCCCGCTTCCATCGATCAGACCTTTATTCCCAAATTCGACATTCAGCGGATCGCCCATCAGAAAAAGAGCATGGAGGCGGCCATGAAAACCGAGCAAGAGTGGATGATCTCCCAGGGCGCTTCTGGATCGCAGGTGCAAACCGCTATTCTGGAAGGGTATATGAGCCGGTCCCAGGCCTTGGTGGAAAAGGCCAAAAAAGAGGGGTACGGAAGCCTGGTTCTTGGAAGACGCGGTCACTCCGCCGTGGTCGAATTTTTCATCGGCAGGGTGGGTAAAAAGGTCGTTGAGATGTGCGACGGCATGGCCGTCTGGATCATGAATTAGGTGAATACATATGCTTGATCTCTCCGGCGTATTTCTGGTGGATGATCCGCCGCTTGATTTTCATGGTGTGGGTG
>JAGVHJ010000089.1 GCA_020056645.1 Desulfobacterales bacterium | reverse complement strand
GATAATTCGAGACCCACGGTGCTTACAAAGATTGGCGCTGACTACGAGACGTTGACAAAAATCAATCCGCGTATCATTTCCGCCTCCCTTTCAGGTTACGGGCATACCGGCCCCGACAGAATGAGGCCTGCATACGATATCACCGTTCAAGCTCGGGGCGGAACCATGAGCCTGACCGGCGAACCCGGACGCCCGCCGGCCAGGATGGGTCTCGCCATGGGTGATCTCGCGGGCTCTCTCTTCTCGGCCATTGGCATTATTTCCGCGCTTCTCAACAGAGAAAAGTCAGGTAAAGGCAGACGGCTCGACGTCGCCCTTCTCGATTGCCAGGTCTCTCTTTTGACTTACATGGCCCAATATTTCTTCTCCGGCGGACTGGTTCCTGGCCCCCAGGGAAGCGGCCATGAGACCCTGGTTCCTTACGGCGCGTATACGGCCAAGGATGGATACCTGGTGGTGGCCTGCCCCAATGAGAAGCATGGCCAGAACCTTTTCAAAGCCATCGGCAAGGGAGATTTGCTCCAAGATCCCAAATTCAACAACATGATGTCGCGATTCAAGAACCAGCATGAAGTCAACGCCCTTCTTAACGACGTATTCTCCACCAAGACCATCGAAGAGTGGCGACCCATCCTCAATGAGCATGGAGTTCCCTGGGATCCAGTCAACAAAATTGACAAGGCCCTCACCGATCCCCAAGTAATCGCACGGAACATGGTGGTTGAAATGAATCACGCATGCACCGGAGAAAAATATAAGACGCTCGGATGCCCCATCAAGGCATCCAATGTGGAAGAAAAATTTGATCCAGCGCCGCTCTTGGGGCAGCACACCAAAGAGATTCTCAGCGGCATTCTGGGATATGATCAGAAAACCATCGCACCACTGTTCGAGGCTGGCATTGTCCGGGAGCAATCTCCAAAAGAGCTGGATGAGATCAACAAGGCATTTGTTGAACTGAGAGAACAACTCATGGGCTTGAAAAACAAATAAGCAGAGCTCTTACCCCGTTTCGTTGGAGAAAGCGAGGAAGATAGAAAAGTATTTAAAGAAAACGATCTTGTACGTTTCAAAATTGTCAAAACAAGAGAGCTTGTTTGTACAGGGCAAGCAATTGAGTGGATCAATGCACCGTTTCCGAGAATCCCTGTGGAGGCAGAGAGAAAAAAATCTCTCCGCCTCCTTATCAATCATCAAGTTCAGTGAATCCCCGTATTTTGAAAATAACCTGTATTGGGAATCGACACGATGATTTCGGTACCCTGGGCGGGATTGGAATGGATGACAAATTTTCCATTAATGAGATTGACGCGCTCTTCAATTCCTTTCAACCCCATTCGCCTCTCTTGGATTGCGTCTTGTAGCCTCTTTTCTTTGTTAAAACCAGCACCGTCATCTTTGATCGACAAGGTGCTTTTTTCAGGTGTAGCGCTAAACTGAATGACGACGTTTTTTGGCATTGCATGGTTCTTTATGTTGGTCAGCGCCTCCTGAAAAATTCTATATAGATTGATTTCCGTTGTGTAATCAAACCTTCTGTGATCCATATCTGAAGAAATAAAAGAGACATTGATGTTATCATCCTGAAAAAAACTCTCGCAATGCTGGCTCATGGCGTGAACGATACCGAATTCGTTCAGGCTGGGAGGTCTAAGGTTGTAGGAAATGTTTCTCACATTTTTGATCGTCGCCCGAATGATTTGAATCGATTTTTTCACATCCGCCTCCATGAATTCCGGAGATTCGGATTTTAATTTATTCAGCATAAACTCCTGTTTGAGAAGAAGGGCTGCCAGATCCTGAGCCACGCTGTCATGTAGATCACAGGCGATTCTCTGTCGCTCTTTCTCCTGGATGCGGATATTTTCCTGAGTGAGGATCTTTATGCTTTTTTCCGCACGTTTTCTTTCAGCGATTTCCAGCTGCAACGTCTGATTGATCTGGGTGAGCTTTTGCGTTCGCTGTTGGATCAGACCATTCAACTCTTCCTCTTTTAATTCGCTTTTTTTCGAAAGGATCCATTTTTCAGTTAGGGTGCTGACCAGCTGTTCGATTTCACAGGTGTCGAACGGTTTTTTCAAAATCAGGAGATTCGATGTGGTGCCGATCTCCTGACGGATTTCCCTAAATGAATAATCAGAGTAAGCGGTACAGAGAACAATCTGGATCCAAGGATCAATGTGGATAATACGTTTGATCGTTTCGAGGCCATTCATGCCGGGAGGAATCCTCATATCCACAAAGGCCAGCATATACGGCCTATTTTCTTCTAAGGCCGTTTTCACCTTCTCGACCCCTTCCATCCCTTGGGTTGCAAAATCTAGCAGGTAGGAGTGCGGCACTTTCTCTATGGGATACAGTGTGTCTTTATTAAAATACTCGGCAGCCAACTGGTCAATTACATGATACGCTTCAGTATCATTGCTCAATATCATTCGAAAATCTTCGTGGATATTAGGATTATCGTCAATGACCAATATTCTTTTCTTATATTCGCTGGTTGTTGTCATCTGCTTCCTCCGCATTATATGTAACCGGCAACCTCAATTCAAAAGAGCCCCTTTATTCCACTCGAGACTTGAAACATTCAGCGTGCCTTTCATTTCCTGTGCAAACAAGGCGCAGCTATGGAGCCCAAAGCCATGTCCGGTTTTTTTGGTGGTAAACCCATGATTAAATATTTTGATCAAATTATGTGCCGGTATGCCAATGCCGTTATCTTCGACCCGTATGAGAAGGAAGTGATCGTCAGTCAGCAAAACGGAAATACTAATTTTTTTTTCAGTGCATGCGCCTTCTAAAACCGCATCAATTGCGTTATTAATAAGATTATTTAAAATCTGTATCATTTTATGCCGGTCGAAAATCATGTCTGGCATGGCGACATTTTCGAATACGAGTCTGATTCTATTTTTTACAAGGGATGGACTGCATATTTGAATCGCCATATGAATCAATTCATTAATGGAGACTCGTTCCATAAGATTTTCAGGCTTGCTGTATAACTGCTGAAAATTCACAATTTCAACAATATGGTTGACATGCTTTGATAGGGTGCCCATGTCTTTCAAAATCGCACGATTCTCGTCTTCCAAATGCTTGGAAAGTTTTTTTAAAAAATGGATCATTTTCTCTGTCCGGCCTTCTGAATTGAGATACTCATACAACCGGCCGATATTTGCCTCGATATCCTCGACAAAGAGACGGATATTGTCAACCCGAGAATGGGCGACCCTGTTTTTCACGGCTGAAGAGACAACATTGATGCTGTTCAAAACATTCCCAACATTATGAAGCACATCAATGGCCACTTCAGCCATTCCTGCCCGGTGGGCTGCTTCAAGAAGCGCGTCATGATTTTTTTTTGCTTCATCTCTGGAATTTTTTAGCGCCGCGACCATTTGGTTGATGGCGTTGCCAAGCATTTCGATCTCATCGCCAGTTTTAATATTCGATCGTGCAGTAAGATCTCCCGCTCCTATTTTAGAGGTTGTTTGTACGAGTGTTTGAATGGGATGCGTCAATCTTCTCGCAAGCACAAAAGAGAGATAAAGACCCAGCATAACCGATAGCAATGCGATCCAGAACGACCGGAGATAAAGCAGTTTCAAATCCGCATGGTATCCTTCCGTTGAGAGGCCGATATAGATATTCCCCCACTCAATTCCCGAATAGTTGAAGGGGTAGCACATGTTGAACACTTCCTGCTGAACGATGGCGCTATTGACAATCGTTTCATTCTGATGTCCATTGATGAATGCGGTGTTCTCCTTGCTGGTGAACATCACCTGATACCACTTCTCTTTCAAATTGATAATGGTAAAGCCATCTTTTCTGGCGAAAATGACGTAAAGAACGATGGAATTTTCTTTGAGAACCGTGAGACTGTTTTCTATCGCCTCTCCATAATCTTCAAGAATAATAGAAGAAGAGACAACCGGATATAATGCCGAGTGGATGAGCTTGGTATAGTTCTTCAGGCCGGAAATTATCTTTTTTTTCTGGGATGGGATGATCGATAAACCATAAATAACCACTGTAAAAGAGCTTATTAAACAACTGAGCAATACGAATCGAAGAAAAATTCTTCTTTTTGGCGGCGCATACTCAATCGCACTATCAGGTCTATCGGTCATTTTATTTTCACTTGTATCTCTATCTTCCAGCCGGTTTGAATTCCAGATATTTGTGATAAAGATTTTCTATTGATTCCATAGCTTCCGGACCAAATTCCGATACGCCTTTCACTCTGAAAATAGAAAGAATCTTTTCCCCCTCCCTATCTTCCGCCAATTCATCGGAGTACAACAGAATGAATTTTCTGGTGTGTTCATCAATATCTTTCGAAACGGCTAAAACTCCCATCAAAAAATCGGGAGACTCGAAAAGGACATGAAGGTTGGTCCCAATCTGGGGATTCAATTCTTTCACGATATGATAGGTGCTTGCCTGAACGAGACATGAATCGACCTTGCCAAAAAAAAGTTTCATCACGCCGAGAGAGCCTTTTTCCATTCTCTCAACCGATTTAAAATAACGGCTGCTCTCAAGGAGCGAACGTTCGAAAAGAAGTGTATTGAGCCACATGGTGGCCACATCGCCATGGGTGCCTCGCTCTATGATCAGGGTCTTTTTCATAAGCTTATCAATGGATTCAATTTCATCCTTACGCACCAGAAAAACAAACCGACTTTTTGCGCTCTCCCCTAGCTTGGCGGTTCTGACAGGAATTAAATTGTTCTCCTCTTTTGTGATTAGATAATCGAGGGTCGATATGCATACGCAATTGATCTTTTTCTTATTAATCGCATCTAAAACAGAATGCATATCGGAAAAAAGAAACACGTCTCCTTGATGCCGGGGATATTTTTTTTTAAACCGGGTTTCAAAGATTAATTTAATCGCAATTTTAGTGTCTTCAAGAGAAACACCCGCAAAAGAGTCGATGATAGTTCCCATTTTCATATGAACCGGCGGAATTTGAGCCTCTATTTCTGAGGCTTCACAGCTACCCAGACGCATCCCGGAAGATAAAAGCAACCAAAGTGAGAGTAACAGTGCGCCTGCCTTAAGGTCAGGCGGAGAAAACCTTCTTTTCTGTGCATATTCGAATACGAATTCAATTGTTCTCATGATTTCCGCTATCGCGACGCCGCCTTGAGCGTCATATATTTCTGATAGAGCGTTTCAATTGATTTCATGGATTCGGGCTTGAATTCCGAAATCTGTTTCACCCGGAACATGGTGAGGAGCTGCACCCCCTGCTCATCCATCGAAAGCTCATCCACAAATTTGAGAATAAATGCCTCAGTGTTTTTATCTATCCCTTTTACAACGCCGAATATCCCCATAAGGAACTCGGGAGAGGTGAGGAGAACACGGAGATCTGCGCCAATCTGGGGATTAAGTTCCTTCATGACATTAAAGGTGTTCATCTGGATGATGCATGCATCGGCTGTTCCAAAAAAGAGCTTCAACACGGCGAGTGAACCTTTATCCACCCTATCGGTCGATTGAAAAAACAGTTTGCTCTCCGGAAGCGACCGTTCAAGGAGAAGGGTGTCAAGCCATATGGCGGCCACGCTGCCGTGGCCGCCGGATTCAATCAATATCTCCTTGTTCCGAAGCGCTTCCAGGGAGCCGGTGTGGCTCTTGCGGACCAGAATAACAAACTGGGTCATCGCGCTATCTCCCAGGTTGGCGTTTCTTACAGGACGCAGATTGTTCTCCTCCTTCGTGATTAAATAATCGAGGGTCATGGCTCCTAGGCTATGAATCTCCTTCCGTTTAATCGCCTCCACCGCCGAATGCATGTCAGGAAAGAGAATCACGCTTCCCGAATAGTGTGGATATTTATTTTTAAATCGGGTTTCAAATATCAGCTTGACGGCGAGCTTGGTATCCTCCAAAGAGACGCCAGAAAAAGAATCGATGACATAGCCTACGACGAAACTCTTAGGTCGGCGCGCTTCTGTTTCAGACGATTGGCATGGATTCGCCCCTGACAGGAGATGCAACCCCATCCATAGCAAAAAGAAAATAGTAATGGCCCTACATTTATTATATCGGATAGGCTTCATCGCCAAAATAATGCTGATCACGACTCGGTCCCCAACATCTGATTGATCTCTTGACCGATCACGAACTCCAGATTGGCCTGGGCTTCTATGTGATGATAAAGAGCGTTAAGATACTGCATTTTGACAAACGCTTCCAATATCAAGGCTTCGGTCACGCTCTTCAATTCAACGATTTGATTTTCGTAGGCTTTTAAGGAGAGTGCCCTGTTCTCTTCAGCGGAACTTGCCGCTTCCTTGACCGACTGAATCTCTTTCATGTATCGATTAAGGTGTATAAAGGCATGTTTGATTTGAACGGCGATGCCTTCTTTCAGAAGGATTTTCTGGGATTCAGCTCGTTTCAGGGCCAGGCGCGCTTCCCGGATCTGACTCTGGGTCAAGAATCCCTGAAAAACGGGCATTTGCATGTATAGGCCGACGGTATATCCATCTGCATTGGTTTCACTCATCAAACCCGCATCGAAAGAAGAGTCGAATGTGAACAATTTACCGGCCAGCACCAATTTGGGAAGACGTCCGCTTTTCTTTTCCGTGATCATCAATTCCAACGCCTCAAGCCCGGCATTCATTTTCCGCCAGTCTGGATTAAACACATAGGCCTTGCTGACAAGTTGAGAAAGGTCAACTTTAAACGGGAGGTAAGGAAGCTCACGCTCTTCGATGACAATCGCCGTGTCATACGCCATTCCAATGGTGTTAAGCAACCCGGCCTTTGATAACTCGACGTTGCTCTCAAGGGAGGCGACCAGGGCTTTTAAACTCTCCGTAATTGTTTTAATACGAAGGTAGTCACATTTATTCACCGAAAGTGATCCAGAGGTGAAAAACATCTCGGTGACTGTTAAAAGGGCCTCGAAATGGGAGAGGATATCTTTTCCCAGCGCCTCTAATTTTTGGGTGAGGATGACGCTGTAGTACATGCGTTTGACATCGTACACGATCTGCAACTCGGTCCTTCTCATATCTTCCTTTGAGAGGCGGACGCCGATCTCCGCTTGCTGGGAAATCGCCTTTCTCAATCCGCCCGTGTAGAGAGGATAGGTCAGATCCAGGGAGGAGGAACGCATTTCGCGATCCATGAGCTTCACCTTCAGGTCGTTAAATCCCGATCCGGCGAAAACAAAATTTGGATCTTCATCGAAACGGCTCACCGATGCATTCAGTAAAAAGTGAGGCCAGTAGGATGAGAGTGCCTGTTGATGCTGCAACTCGGCTATCTCAATGGAGTATTCAGAAATTTTTCGATGACGGTTGTTCTTCAGTGCGACATCAATACACTTACCGAAATCAAGGAATAATGGGTTGCCCGGATCTCTCCCGATATCGTCAACAACCTCCAATGCCCCTTCGTCGGATCCTATACTGGCGCGGGTATCCCTCCTCTCCGCAAAGGAGGACGAGCAAAAAAGGCAAACAATGAATACACCACAGGCGAATTTTATCTTATTCATTTTAAACACTAATAATAGTCGATAGTTATTTTCCGGATTGATCTATTTCAGGTCTTAGAGTAGGTGTCAAGCTCAAAAAAAAATTACTCATAAAAAGACTTTTTTTACGGTTGGTATAATATTACTCCATCTTTGTAAGGAATCAGAGGCAATTTGACTGAGAATCGCAAAAATCAAGGCCTATTTTTAACATTTTTTCATATTATAATAACCAGTTATTTAATTATAGAGAGCATCAAACCGATACTGTATTTCCTTATTCGCCGTTAGTTTGTCCTCTGGTTATACTTGGCATCTCACTCGAAATATGAAAATAATTAACTTCAAATGTCACACCATCATTCTCCTATATCTGGTATTACAGTCTCCTTCGCAGAAATAGTCACAATTGAAAATAAATCATATTAAAGACTACTATTTGAATATGCTGCCGAAGAAAAAGGGATCGCCTTGGTGGGTGTCAACCACTCATCACAGGTGTCAATTGGGTCATCATGACCCACTTAGTGGCCCACCGAAGTCCCACTTGCGAATCACCCTTTTAGCCCAAACAACAATACATCTTTAAAAAATATAATAATTACAATAATTTAACCATAAAGTTCGCTCCATGGCACTCTCTTTGCTTTTCTTATGTCAAAACAGTAACACGCATTTAACAACAGCGATAGCGATAAACTTTATAGTGAATCTTGGAGGTTTTCTGCATGAATCAGAAAAGAAAAATCCGCATTCTGGTGGCGAAACCCGGACTAGACGGTCATGAAAGAGGCGCCCATGTGGTGGCGTATGGACTAAGGGACGCCGGATTTGAAGTGATTTACACGGGTCTGCGGCAGACAACGGAACAGATCGTCACCACGGCGATTCAGGAAGATGTGGATGTCATCGGTCTTTCCATTCTATCCGGGGCGCATCTGTCTTTGAGCCGGAAGGTTCTTGAGGAACTCAAGTCGAAAAAGGCCCAGGACATCATGGTGATCGTTGGAGGAATCATTCCGGAGGAGGAGATCCCTCAACTAAAAGAGATGGGCGTTCGTGAGGTATTTACGGCCGGAACACCGATTGCAGCAATCTCCGCTTTTATCGAATCCGCTATAGAGAGATCCTGATGTTCAAACGTTAATACGAAAAAAAAGAGCCGGAAAGGGGTTTTTATGGCTGAAGAGAAACAATATCTGGAAAAAATTCAAGAACAGCAGAAAGAGTGGGAGGAGCGGGTCCTCCAAAAACGGGTCAAACGCTTTAATCTCAATGGGAGTCCGACCCAATTTTATACGCCTCTGGCCGCACCTAAAAACGACTTTTTAGAAAAAGTCGGCTTCCCCGGTCAATATCCTTTCACCGCTGGAAACAGCCCCTTTGATCTCTGGCGGGCCCACGCGGATACCGCCGCGAAGATGGGATATCGTCCAGATTGGGGCGGCGCTGGCGGCGTGGGGAAGTATGGCGGATTCGGAACGGCCGAGGATTACAGGGACTATCTCAAAAAAATGCACGCCATGGGACGCACCGGCGGCCCCAACATGGCCTTCGACCTGGTCACCCAATGCGGTTACGATTCGGACAGCCCTTGCGCCGAGGGAGAGGTGGGGCGCGTTGGCGTGGCCATCGACACCTTTGCCGATTTCGCGGCGATTTACGAGCCCTATACCGGCCCCATGGAGATCGACAAGGTCCCCTCCAATTTCACCATCAATGCGCCGGCCACGGTGATCATCGCCATGTACGCGGCCCTTGCGGAAAAACGCGGCATCCCCCTCAACCTACTCAAGGGGACACCCCAGAACGACATCTTAAAAGAGTTCATCGCGCGAGGCACCTATATTTTCCCGCCGGAGCCCTCGCTGCGGCTTTTCAGGGATATCTGCCTCTTCTGCACCCAGCACATGACGAAACTGAACATCAACAGCATGGGCGGCTACCACATCCGTGAAGCAGGCGCGACCCGCGTCCAGGACCTGGCTTTCTCCATGGCGAACGCCATCGCCTACCTGCAGGCAGGAATCAATGGCGGCCTTGACGTGGACTCCTTCGCGCCCATGTTCACCTTCAACGCCTTTGGCGGCAGCATGGAAATCTATCAGGAGATCG
>JAGVHJ010000437.1 GCA_020056645.1 Desulfobacterales bacterium | reverse complement strand
GATTGCGGTATCGCCATTGCTCGCCCTTTCGATCCGGAAAGGCAAAATCTTCTTATCGCTCTGCACCTGGGATGATTCGTATTTACGTCCGATCAGTCTTTTCACCCCGAAAACCGTATTTTCAGGATTGGTGATCGCCTGACGTTTCGCGATCTGCCCCACAAGTCTCTCTCCGCTTTCCGAAATAGCCACGATGGAAGGAGTGGTCCTTCCGCCCTCAGCATTGGTGATGACTTTCGCATCGCCGCCCTCCATGATCGCCACACATGAATTTGTCGTCCCCAGATCGATTCCGATGACCTTACCCATTTCGTCTCCTCCTTATATTTCCGATATTCCCGCTTGTAAGTATCGAACTAAGCCGTTTCATTAATTGTTTTTTCATTCTTATGAATGTCTTCGTTTTTTTTTTGATTCGCCTTTGCTTTAGACACGGTGACCATCGAAGGCCGTATCAACCGGTCATGCATGGTATATCCTTTCATGAGCTCACGAATAACCGTATTATCCGGGTATTTATCCGACTCCTCCTGGGATACGGCCTGGTGGAACAGGGGGTCGAAGCTTTTTTCCAGGCAAACAACGGGCAAAACCTGGTACTTTTCAAGGATGCTCATGATCTCCTTATATGTCAGTTCGACGCCTTCTAAAATATTCGCTTTTGCTTTTTCTCCCGATTTCGAAGAATCGATGGCCCGTTCGAGGTTGTCAAGAATGGGCAATAGATTCTTGATCAGAGACTCGTTGGCGAATTTCCTGAATTCATCCATTTCTCTCGCCATTCTCTTTTTGTAGTTGTCGAACTCGGCGGCCATCCTCAACATGCGGTCTGAGGCCTCGTTCAGTTTGAACTCGGCGGCCTTGAGTTGTTCCTCAAGAAGAGCCAAGGGGTCAGACCCCTCTTCACCAGCGACAGGTTCTCCATCAGGGGTGATTTGATCAAAAGATTCGACAGACGGTGTCTCTTCAGATGCTTTGTCCGCATCGGTATTCACGCTCGTTCCCATTTCCTCTGATTCCGCTTCCCTTAACATGTTTTGTTTCTCAGTCAGCACCTTTTCCTGACATATATATATACCGGTATTTCATTTGTTTATACCTCTCGCCATCGTGGCCATGCCGGTATCACCAAGCGTTGGCAATCAAACAATCCAATACCGTCACGATCAGATGTGAGAAAATAAGACGGTTTGATTTATTGTCAAGGGGATGAAAAGGGAAGAAAAAAGAATTATGACACGGAGGTTTATCTCTCATAAAAGAGCGGATGCTTCAAGTACCTGGTTGTGCGCCGCGTAACTTTAACCGGGATCGATCCACGACACAGTCAGCTCCATTTATCGCTGCTTCCTTCCGGACCTGACGAGGTTCATGGTTGTCTGTTGCATGGCGACCGGTCAGTACGCCTTGCACAACCAGGCAATCGTTCTATAGTCCGTAATCTTTTTTTTTTCAAGGGAAAACAGGCACCCCCCCCTTCCCTTGTTACCGGCTATTTATTAAATCTCCATTTAATTGATTGAAAAAAAGGTTTCTGTTTGTATATATAATCCTTTCAATAAGGGCTGTAGGCGCTTTGAAAACCATTAAATACGATTTTTCAAATGGATGATAACCGAACCCTGACACTGCTTAAACAGGTCAGAAAGACTATTTCAGAAAACAGCATGCTTGACCATGGAGACGCGATCCTCGTCGGCGTCTCCGGCGGTCCGGATTCGGTGGCCCTTATTCATGTATTGCACGAATTGAAAGAGGTCTACGCCCTGACGTTGGGGGTCGCCCATTTAAACCACCTCCTCCGCATGGAGGAATCGGACCGGGACGAGGCCTTCGTTGGGAGGCTCGCAAATAGTTTCCGTCTGCCTTTTTTTTCAGAAAAAATCGATGTTCACGCCTACCGGAAAATCCACAAGCTTTCCATCGAAGATGGGGCCAGGGAGGTGCGTTACCGGTTCCTCAATACCATCCGTGAAAGGGAGGGATTCCAAAAAATCGCCGTGGGGCATACCGCCGATGACAACGCGGAGCTGGTTTTGATGCAGCTTCTCCGGGGAGCAGGGGGTCTTGGCCTCTCCGGCATGGCCCCGGTCCGGAACCGGAAGCTCATCCGGCCCTTGATCCATACCCTGAAAAAAGAGGTGCTCTCCTATCTAAGCGATAAAAAGATCGGATATGTGATGGATCAGTCCAATGAGGATATGGGATTCACCCGGAACCGGGTCAGGAAAGTGTTGCTCCCCCTGATAGAATCCTCTTTCAATCCCAATGCCGTCGAGACTTTAAACCGTTTCTCGGCCATTTTACGGTGTGAGGAGGAGTGGATCAGGGAGATGGCGGCGCCGGTTTATAACAATAGTGTTCGAGGGCCCTTTGACGGCCAGCTCTTTCTTGAGATCAATAGATTTTCACCCCTCCACATGGCCCTGAAACGTCGACTGATCCGGATGGCCATCGAGGCGATCGCAACTAGCCTCAAAGGATTCACTCTGTTTCATGTGGACGCCGTGATCGGTTTGTCCAAAAAAAAGAGCGGCGCTTCCCTTGATTTACCCCACGGCCTTCGGGTCGCCACCAATGGCGTCGATCTGACCATGACGATGAAAAACGCCGCCTCACGGAATGATTTTTCTGAAAATGAGGAAAAAACGGATAGACCCTTCCACTATTTCATAGAGAGGGGGGAGACGGCGGCCAGCCCCTTTTTCATTCCCGAACGGCGGGCCTATCTGACATTTTCAAAAACAACTATGGAAAAAGTCCCTGATTTTCGTTATGCTTCCCAAACGCCTTTTGTGGCGTATCTGAACGGCGACATCCTGACCTTTCCTTTGTGTGTGAGAAGCATCCGTCCGGGAGACCGCTTTTCTCCTTTGGGCATGACAGGAACCCAGAAATTAAAGAAATTTTTCATCAACCAGAAGGTTCACCCTGAGGAACGGAAAAAAGGATTTGTGGTGGAGAGCGGTGGCAGGATCGTATGGGTTGCGGGGCACCGCCCGGACCATACCGCAAGACTCATGCCGGATACGCAAAATGTTCTTAAAATTGAAGTTTCACTTG